>NZ_JBMDXJ010000416.1:0-3689 GCF_048594945.1 Pseudactinotalea sp.
GTCGATGGTCCCGCGATAGGTCATGGCGATCGGGCCGACCTTGACCTTGATGCCACCGCTGTACGGCGACCCGGACGAAGGGTCGATCGTCGCCCCGGGCAGGCACGCGGCAATGCGAGGCACGTCCTGCACGATCGGCCAGAGGTCCTGCGCCGGCGCGGGGACCGAGAAACTGTGATCGAGTTCCATGATGTCCTCTCAATAGGAGTCGGTGGTGGATGGGGGCGTACAGCCGTCGCCCGCCTCGCAGGCCATACAGTTCGCGGCTGATCGGACGGCACGCATGATCGGCTCGTAGCCGGTGCATCGGCAGACGTTGCCGCTCAGTGCCGCGCGGATCGTCTCGTCACTGGCACCGACCAGGTCCGGGAGCACGGGCTCGAGCGACATCAAGAAGCCGGGCGTGCAGAATCCGCACTGCAGGCCGTGGCACTCGCGGAACGCCTCCTGCAGGGGATGCATCTGGTCGGCCCCCTCGGCCAGGCCCTCCACAGTCCGCAGCCTGCGGCCGTCCGCCTGGACGGCGAGCATCAGGCACGCTCGCACGGGTTCGCCGTCCACGTGGATAGTGCAGGCACCGCAGACGCCCTGCTCGCACCCCACGTGTGTGCCGGTCAGTCCGAGCTCGTGCCGCAGGAAGTCGGTCAGCAGCCAGCGCGTCTCCACGTCGGCCGTGACGGATCGCCCGTTGACTTCGGTCGTGATCTTTCGAGTGCTCATGGAAGTCTCCTGCCGGCGTCGTCGAACGCGTACGTGAGGGCCTGGATCGCGACGTGGGCGGCGACCTCCTCGCGGTGAGCCCGATCGGCGTGGAAGTCCTCACCGATCGCAAGGGCTCGGACCGAGGTCTCGAGCACCTGCTTCGGCAGCGCGGCCTCCGCGCCCTGGTGTCGGTACGTCCCCGTCAGCTCGTCCTCGACCTCGTGCAGCCGCGCCGGCGTCTGGCCCACCCCGAGCAAGGTCAGACGCGCCCGCGTGCAACGCCCGGTCTCGTCCAGTTGCACCACGGCCGCGGCTCCGGCGAGCGCGAAGTCGCCGTGTCTGCGGGCGTACTCGCTGAATCCGGTGCCGGTGCGTTCCGCCATCGGGGGCACGACGATCTCGGTCAGCAGCTCGTGTGGCTGGAGCGCCGTCTCGTACTGACCAAGGAAGAACTCTGCGGCCGGCACCCGCCGTTCGCCGCTCGTGCTCTGCACGACGAATTCTGCGTCCAACGTGGTCAGCACCGCGGGGAGCTCTGCGGCCGCGTCCGCGTGGACGGCCGATCCGCCGACGGTGCCCCGGGTTCGGATCTGCGGATGTGCGACCCATGAGATCGCAGCAGGCAGCAGCGGCCATCCCGCGGCCACCACCGGTGAGCGCTCCAGCCACGCCTGGCGTGCCAGCGCGCCGATGTACAGCTGTCCCTGCGTTCTGCTGATGCCGCCGAGGTCGGCGAGCCGGTTGATATCGACGAGGACCGAGGGCCGCGCCATCCGCAGGTTCAGCAGCGGGATGAGGCTCTGCCCACCGGCGATCACTTTCGCGTCCTCGCCGTGCTCGGCCAGGATCGACAGCGCCTCCTGCAACGAGTCGGGCAACAGGTAGTCGAAAGCTGGAGGCTTCATCTCGGTCCTCCGGTTCGTCGTCGCAGGCGCACCAGCTCGGCGATCAGTGCGAGCGCAGCGGCTGTTGCGGCGACCACGGCCAGCACCACGCCCGACCGACCACGCATGAGGCGTTGCAGGGTGTCCAGGACCGCCGCAGGGCCGGACCTGCCGACGTGTGGCAGTGTGGCAACGGCACCATGCACAATTTCGGCCACGTGGCTCCGCACCGCGGCGACCCACGCCTCGGCGTCGCCCTGGTGGTGTCCGTTGGCCTGACTGCGCCAGGTGAGCATGAGCACGGTCTGCTCAACCCGGTCGTGGACCTCGAGCCCGGCGGTCAGGCGGGCGCTGCCGACGTGCCCGGTCGGCTGCGCGAAAACGTCGAGGTGGACAGTGCGAGCATCGTCGTCGCGATCCAGCATGCGCATCTGATATCGCCACTCGGGTGCGTCAACGGCGGCGGTCTTCACGCTGCCGTTCATGACGCCGTCCACGGGCGCCGGCCGACCCGTCCCGGAGAACGTCTGCCAGAGCCGGGCTGGCTCGCTGAGCGCTGCCCAGACCCGGTCAGCTGGCAGCGCAACCTCGATCTCGACGGGCTCGGCGGCATTCATGTCGCGCTCCCCTCGAGGTAACGCTCACGCAGCACCGAGCGGACGAGGCTGGGGGTGATCGGGAGCTCATTCACCTCGGCGCCCAGCGCATCGGCCACCGCATTCGCGATCGCCGCCGGTGGCCCGAGGGTGCCGCTCTCCCCCATCCCCTTGGCCCCGAGGACCGACGCCGGGGTGGGCATCTCGAACGACTCGATGGTGATGTTGGGGACGTCCGTCGCGGTCGGTATCAGGTAGTCCATGAGCGAGGAGGTCTGCAGCTGGCCGTTCTTGTCGTACTGATGGCGCTCGTAGAGGGCGACGCCGATCCCTTGTACGACGCCGCCGCGGGCCTGCCCGTGCACGATCATCGGGTTGATCACGCGCCCGCAGTCATCTGCGACGACGTAGGTCAGTACCTCGATCTCGCCGGTGACCGGATCGATCTCCACGGTGCACACGTGCGTCGCGTAGGAGTAGGACACGGCGGTCGACTCGTACGTCGCTGTCTCTTGGTAGCTGCCAGCAGGCTGCCGCGCGATGAGGTCGGCGAGGCCGAGAGCAAGGGTGGCGCCGGCTGAGGAGACGAACCGACCCTCCCGCAGCTCCACCTCCTCGTGCTCAAGTCCCAGCTGCTCGGCAGCATCCGCGCAGATCCGTCGGTTCAGCTCCCGAGCAGCGTTGTGGACGGCGTTCCCGCCAACCGCCATGCCGCGGCTCGCCCCGGTGCCTTGGCCGATGAGATCCCTGGCGGCCGTGTCGGTGGGCATTACCGTGACGGCCTTCAACGGCAAGCCGAGTCCTGCGGCAGCGATCTGTGTGAACGTCGTCAGGATCCCCTGGCCCACACTGGGCATCGTCACCCAGACGCTGGCCCGGCCCTCGCCGTCGAGCTCGATGAGTGCGGTGTCCCGCCCGGTCGAGGCAAGCATCCCCCGGTTCTGGTACTCCTTGCGGTTCATCCCCGTGTACTCCACGAAGCTCGCGATCCCCAGCCCCGCGAGCTTCCCCCGCTCGTTCGCCTCATGGCGGCGAGTCATCGCCTCGTCGTACCCGGCCCGGTCGAGGGCGAGCTCGAGGGCACGGTGATAGTCGCCGTTGTCGTAGGTCCGCCCGGTCGTCGTCTCGTAAGGAAGCTGATCGGTGCGGACCAGGTTCCGCCTCCGCACCTCGGCGCGGTCCAGGCCCAGCTCCCCGGCCACGATGTCCATCGCGCGCTCGTGCGCGAAGACCGCCATCGGCAGGCCGACTCCCCGATAGGCACCCAGTGGCGTCTTGTTGGTCGCCACCGCGCGGGCCCGGTACCGGTACGCCTGGATGTCGTAGGGACCGGGGATCATCGACGACGTCCCGCCGACCTCCAGCAGCGGGCCGTGCGCGTCGACGCCGTAGGCGCCCATGTCACTGAGCACGTCCGCCTCCAAGGCGCGAATGCGCCCGTCGGCGTCGGCCGCCACCCGCAGCTGGATGCGCTGATCGCGTGCGTGCGAGGAGGCCAGCAGGTTCT
>NZ_JBMDXJ010000417.1:0-22157 GCF_048594945.1 Pseudactinotalea sp.
GAGCTGCTCCGCGAGGAGCTGCTCCGCCTGGTCGACCCCGCGATGGACCGGCGCATCGCCGCCAGCCCGGTGCTCGGCGCGGCCGACACCTTCCGCGCCGCCGCCGCGGACCAGCTCGCAACCTGGGGCGAGCGCGTGGGCGTGCCGGTGGTGCGCTCCGACCGTGACGGCGCCGACCCGGCCGCCGTGGCCTTCGATGCGGTGAAGACCGGTCGCGAGAACGGCGCGGACGTGGTCATCGTCGACACCGCGGGCCGCCTCCAGAACAAGGCCGGGCTCATGGACGAGCTCGGCAAGATCAAGCGTGTGATCTCCAAGCAGGCCCCTGTGCAGGAGGTGCTGCTGGTGCTCGACGCGACGACCGGCCAGAACGGTATGCGGCAGGCGCAGGTGTTCGCCGAGGTGGTGAACGTCACCGGCATCGTGCTCACGAAGCTCGACGGCACGGCCAAGGGCGGCATCGTCGTGGCGGTGCAGCGCGAGCTCGGCGTGCCGGTCAAGCTGGTCGGTCTGGGGGAGGGTCCCGACGACCTCGCACCGTTCGACCCCGCATCGTTCGTGGACGCGATCGTTTCTTGATCACCGGCCCCGAGCTCTCAGCTGCTCGGCAACATCCGGGCGATGACAGCGTTCAGACCCGCTGCTTGAACGGGTGCGACAGGATCGAGCCCACTGCTGCGAAAGTGGGTCGGCCAGCTGCCGTACACGCTCCGGAACCGGCGCGCGAAGTGAAACTGGTCGTGGTACCCGCACAGTCTCGCGACCTCGCGCACGGTGGCATCCGTGCGCAGCAGCGAGTGCGCCGCGCGCGTCATCCTGGCGATCTCCAGGACACGTGCGGGGGAGGCACCCACGCTGCGCTGGAACACACGGTGCAAGTGACCGGTTGAGACGTGCGCTGCTGACGCCATTGCCGCCACGGGGATCGGGACCATACCTGTGCTGGACCAGCTGCGCCGCACGTGATCCAGGGCAGCGATCAGCGGTGCCGGCGCCGTTGCCCGCTCCGCATCCGGGACGGGGCCTTCCACGAAGATCTCGAGGAGAGTTTCGAGCACGTGCACACTGCGCACGAATGCTTCGGGTGCCGGATCTCGCGCCAGCTCGATCAGGTAGTCACACAGAGCGCCGATCGCGGGAAGGTCGACGAAGTGACGTAGGCGCGGCCACCGGTCGAGCTCCCGGAGCGGACCTGGATCGGACATCGTGAAGTGCACGTAAGCGTGCCGCGACGGTGCGCTGGAGCTGTAGCGGTAATGGTCACGGTCGCCCGCGCGCATGAGGACGGCGTCGCCGGGCCGGGCCGTGAGCACGCTCGTGGTGCCGTGACGGTCGACCACCGTGATCTCGACGCTGCCCGCCAAGAGCCACACGAGCTCATACACGGGTAGTTCTCGAGGCCCGTAGGTCGAACCCGGCGGGAAGTCGGCAACCCGCGTGTGCATATCCGCGTCTAGCTCAACCCTGGTCACATTCAGACATTACCTGGCGACATTGATGCATGGAATCACGCTGCAGCAGACGAGACGATGATCAGGTTCAGACATACCGGCGATGGGGCTCTCTGTGATGACGCGTACGTCAGGTGGACCTGCGTGGTGACGACCGAATCTCGCGCTGCACCCGCCGGCGCCTCATCCGTGAGTCGTGCCGTGGCGCGTGTGCCCCTGTGGCGACGGATGGCACCGCTGCGCTGGCACTACCTCTTCATCGCGCCAGGCGTGCTGTTCTTCGTGGTCTTCGCCTACGTGCCGTTGCTGGGGAACGTGGTCGCTTTTCAGGACTATTCGCCCTTCAGGGGTATCGACGGGTCACCGTTCGTGGGCTGGGCGAACTTCGCTGCGATCTTCACCGACCCCGAGGTGGGGCGTGCGCTGACCAACACGCTGGTCCTGAGCGCCCTCCAGATCGTGTTCGCCTTCCCGGCGCCCATCATCCTCGCACTGTTGCTGAACAGCTTGCTCTCGGTCCGGCTGCAGCGTTTCGTCCAGTCCGTGGTGTACCTGCCGCACTTCATCAGCTGGGTCGTGGTGGTCGCGATCTGGCAGGAGGTGCTCGGGGGCGCGGGCATGGTCAACGACCTGCTCGGCGCCATCGGCGTCGGTCCCACGTCGATCATGACCAACCCGGACTGGTTCCCACAGCTGGTGACGGCGCAGGTGATCTGGAAGGAGATCGGCTGGGGCACGATCATCTTCTTCGCTGCGCTATCGACCATCCCCAACGAGCTCTACGAGTCGGCGGCGATCGACGGTGCCGGTGCCATGCGGCGGATCTGGCACGTGACACTGCCCGGCATGCTCGGTGTGATCGTCCTGCTCCTCATCTTGCGACTTGGCACGGTGCTGACGGTTGGATTCGAACAGCTGCTGCTGCAGCAGAACGCCGTCGGCAGAGACGCGGCGCAGGTGCTGGACACCTTCGTGTACTTCCGGGGCGTGCTCGGCGGCGGCTGGGGACTGGCTGCCGCCGCGGGACTGTTCAAGGGCGTCGTCGGAACGATCGTCGTCCTTGGCGCCAACTGGTTGGCCAAACGACTCGGGACGAGGGGGTTGTTCTGATGGCAACGCAAGCCGAGCGCAGCATCACACGCCGTTCATCCGGCCGCCCACCCTGGTTGGCACGGGCGCCATTGCCGCTCCAGCTCCTCAAGGGCCTGCTGATCACCGGGATCGTCGCCGTGATGGCCTTCCCTTTCATCTCGGTGATCTTGACGAGTTTTGCTGCACCGGGGGCCAGCCGTGGCCTCGTGCCCGATGCGTTCTCGCTCGACGCGTATCGGTCCATCCTCACCGGTGGGGTCGTGAGCCGGGCGCTGGTGGTTTCGATCGGTGTGACGGCGGTGGGAACCACGCTGTCCGTGATCGTGACCGTCCTGCTGGCGTTCGGTCTGACACGCACCCGCGAGATGCCCGGCGGCCGCGTCATCCTGTTCGGGATCCTCGCCACGATGCTCTTCAGCGCCGGGATCATCCCCAGTTATCTCCTCGTGCGTGAGCTCGGACTGCTGGACAGCTATTGGTCGCTGATCCTGCCGACGCTGGTCTCGGCGTTCAACCTGGTCGTGGTCCGCAACTTCTTCATGGAACTGCCCCAGGACCTGCTGGATGCCGCCCGCATCGATGGTGCGAGCGAGTGGCGGGTGCTCTGGGCGATCGTCGTCCCGCTCTCGCGCGCGGTGATCGCCGTGATCGCGCTGTTCTACGCGGTCGGCTACTGGAACGGGTTCTTCAACGCCCTGCTCTACATCCAGGACTCCAGCAAGTGGCCGATCCAGCTGGTTTTGAACACCTACGTGCTTCAGGGATCACCACTCAGTCAGATTCAGAACCCCGATCTCACGCCGCCGCTGCAGTCGATCCAGATGGCTGTCGTGGTGCTCGCGACCGTTCCGGTGCTGCTGGTCTACCCCTTCGTGCAGCGCTACTTCACCAAGGGCGTCCTGACCGGCGCCATCAAAGGTTGACAACGCCGCGCGTCCTCGCCCGGTGCCCACACTCGAAGGAGAGTCACATAATGCATATGCCGTATCCCTCTCGCAGCACCGGCAGGCTTCCCGCACTCAGCAGGCGATCACTGCTCGGCCTCACCGCAGCGGCCGCCGTGGGGACGCTCGCGGCGTGCGGAAACGGCGGCGAGGGTTCGAGTTTTGGTGGGAACGCGACCTTGGACGTGCCCTCGAATGTGCCGTTTGAGGAGGTCGCCGGCACGATCGTCAGCGAAGTCGATGGTGTCCCGATCGGGCTGACCGAACTGCCGCAGCCACGACCTTCGGCGACGTCGGGGGTTCCCGGGAGCGGTGCACCGTTCACCACGTTTCAGATCAACTGGGGCACGCCGCCCCGATCGTTCGGCGACAACGAGTACTGGCAGGAGTTCAACGAGCGCCTCGGGGTCGATTACCGCCCTGACCTCGTGGCGCCGGACGCCTACGAGACTCGGCTGGCCACGCTGCTCTCGGGTGGCTCCGTACCGGACATGTCCCATTTGCTCACCGACTCTCCGAACGTGCAGCAGGCGATCGTCGACGGCGCTTTCGCCGAGCTCTCGGAGGTGCTCGGCGGTGACCGCATCCATGACTATCCCAACCTGGCGGCCGTTCCTGAGCACCAGTGGCGCGCCTCGGCCGTCAATAACGGCATCTACGGCATCCCGACCGATCTCAGCTACGTCAACTCGTTGCACGTCTATCGCAGGGACTGGGCAGACGAGCTCGGCTTCACGGAGCAGCCGGCGGACGCCGAGGAGTTCTACGAGCTGATGACCGGTATGAGCACGCTCGGTTCCGGCCGTCATGGGTTTGGCGGGCTCACCGGCGGCGTGCGCGGCTTCATCGATTCCATGTTCCGCGTCCCGAACGGGTGGCGTGAGGATGGCGGAGCGTTGGAGAGCGCCCTGGAGACAGATGAGTTTGAGCAGTCGCTGGCCTTCCTCCGCCGGCTGTGGGAGGGCGGGGCGTTCCACCCCGATGCCCTGACGCTCTCAGAGCAGGGGGCGCAAGATCGCGCGCTGTTCGACGAGGGCACCACGGGGTGGCAGGTCGCCTCGGCTGACAACTGGTACTTCGCCGGCACCCTGGACACGATGCGCGCCCGACACCAGGGTGCCGAACCCGAACTGTTGTTGCCGATGGGCCATGACGGCGGAGACTATGCGTTCCCCGCCAGCGCCGGATACTTCGGTATTGTCGCGATCTCGGCGGAAGCGGCGAAGGACGAGGATCGGCTGCACGAGATTCTCTCGGTGATGGACTATCTCAGAGCCCCGATCTGGAGTGAGGAGGGCTTCTTCCTTCGGTACGGCCTCGAGGGTGTGCACTTCCAGTACGACGACGCGGGTTACCCCGTCTCGGTTCCCGACAGCTCGGCGCCGGCGGACCGCGATGCGCTCTTCTACACGGGTTTGGTCCCGGGTGCGCTCTACTTCCCGAACGCCGACGACGTCCGATCGGCCATCTCCTACACGGAGGAGGTCACCCGACACATCGTGACCAATCCCGCCGTCGGACTGTATGTGCCCTCGGCAGCCAGCATGCAAGCCACGCTCGACGACATCGTGGACGACTACGTCAACGGGATCGTCTCGGGTCGTCGACCGATGTCCGACCTGGAGAAGTTCCGATCCGACTGGCGCGACCGGGGCGGGGACACCATCCGTACCGAACTCCAGGATGCGCTGGCGGAGCGGGAGGGCTGAGCGCGCGTGCTACATCTGCCCGAGCCTGAGACCACACGCCAACTGTCCACGTTCGATCCTCACAACGGCGTCAAGGTCGCCTTCATCGAGCCCGGTGAGCGCCGCACGATCGGCTCGATCGACGGCGCAGGGTATCTCGCACGGCTGTGGATGACCCTGCCAGGCTGGTTCTGGGCCGCGTGGGAGCCGGAGCGGGACGTGGACGCCGCGATCCTCGAGCACACCATCGTGCGGGTCTATGTTGACGGCGCGGAGCAGGCGCAGATCGTTGCACCGGTAGCGGACCTGTTCGGACTCGGCCTGTCGCGCGTCCGCAACTACGCCACGAGATGGGTGGGCGCGTCCTCGGGTGGCTTCTACCTGACGTTGCCGATGCCGTTCTCGGCGTCGATCCGCGTCGAGGTCGAGAACCTGCATCCCACGATGCGGGTCGACCTGTTCTGCAACGCCCTGATCCAGTTGACGCCGAGAGCGGCAGAACTGCCGGTGCTTCATGGCGTGCGCACGGCTGGTCGGCACAGCGGACCCGGTCAGGTGCGGCTGCTGGAGATTCAGGGAACGGGACGCTACATCGGCTGCACCATGTCCTGTCAGGGTCAGAACCGTGCGTACCTCGGGTATTTGGAGGCGCCCGAGCACCTCGTGCTCGACGGACACACGGTCACCGGCACCGGTATGGAGGACTACTTCCTGGGTGGCTGGTATTTCCGGGAAGGCCCATTCGCAGGTCCCGATCACGCCGTGCCGTTGAAGGACCCACTCGACAGTGCCGTGTCGATGCTGCGCTTCCACGAACACGATGCGTTCTGGTTCCGGGAGAGCCTGCGGATGTACTTCGAGAGCCCGTGGGCGGCGGAACGGCAGCAGCCCTATGCGCACAGCGCGCTCGCCTTCCTCTATCTCGATGAGCCGCAGTCGGTGCCCGACGTGGCCACGAGCGACCTGGGGCATTGGTTCAGGCGCCACCAGGACGACCACCTGTCGCTGCCCTGATACCCGTCCGTCTCACTGTGAAAGAGAGTCATGACCACACACGAGCACGCCGCCGCCTCCGAGTCGTTCGGAGCCGCCGCTGATCTGCCGCCGGTACTGCCGGCGATCACGGGGACGTTCCGGCCCACCACGGGGCGCTTCGAGTTGGCACCCGGAACCCGTGTCGTTGCCGGTGCGGCGGTGGCGGGAGTGGGGCAGCAACTGGCCCGCGACCTCGAGCAGATCCTCCACGCACCGGTTGCGGTGATCGACGGGCCCGCGGAACCGGGCGATGTCAGCCTCAGCATCGTCGAGCGCCCCGGCGCCGGATACACGCTGACGATCGATGCGAGCGTGACGGTCAGCGCGGGCACCGCGACGGGGGTGCTGCACGGCACCAAGAGCCTGGTCCAGATGCTGCGGCAGGTGCCGGAGCTTCCGGGCGGTGCGGTCACCGACGAGCCGGCCTACCCGGAGCGTGGGCTGACGATCTGCTCGGGCGAGATCCATATCTCACCGGCGTGGATCGAGCGAGTGCTGAGCGAGATGTCCTACCTCAAGCTCAACCAGGTGCTGCTGACCGTCAAGATGCTTTCCGAGCGCTACCCACAGACGCGGACCTGGGGCTACTACAGCCGGGAACAGGTCGCCTCCCTCGTGGCGTCGGCGGCCGCGCACGGTATCGATCTGGTGCCGCAGGTGAACGCCCCGGGCCACATGCTGATGTGGATCGAGAATCTTCCCGAGCTGCAACTGCTGGACCGAGACGGCCGTGCCGACCCGATGCGCCTGGACATCTCCCGGCCGGAGAGTCTGCAGTTCTACACGGACCTGGTCGATGAGTACCTCGAGGTGTTCGACTCTCCCTACTGGCACATGGGCGCCGACGAGTACATGCTGCACACCAGCTTCGGCGAGTACCCGCAGTTGGCTGCGACGGCTCAGCGCCGCTGGGGTGGCGAAGCCACTCCCGATGACCTCTACATCGATTTCGTGAACCAGGTCAATCGGTACGTGCGAGGGGCGCATGGCAAGACGCTGCGGATCTGGAACGACGGACTCCTCGGGCGCAACGCCGTGGTCGCCCTCGACCGGGACGTCGTCGTCGAGCACTGGACCAGCGCGCCTTCGAACCCGACGCCGCCTTCCCGGCTCCTGCGTGAAGGACACCGCGTGATGAACGCCAGCGTGGATCTCTACCTCACGCGCGGTGGCACTCAGATGGACACCGAGCGGCTGTACTCGCAGGGCTGGCACGTCGGCCAGTTCCATCTGGAGGAGGTCCCGGCACGAGAGTTGCCCGTCACCGGCGCCAAGATCAGTCTGTGGCCGGACGGAGCTTCTTGCCAGACCGAGCACGACGTCGAGGACACGCTGCTGCTGCCGTTGCAGTTTCTCGCGCAGGCGACCTGGACAGGCGAGCTGACCCAGGCGAGTTTTGCCGAGTTCCGTGATCTCGGAAACGCGATCGGCCGCCATCGCCCTCTTGAAGCGGCGCTCAGGACGCCGGTCCCCGAGGGTGCCTACCTGGTCTCGTGCGGGCGACACTCGCTTGCGGTCGAGCGCGACTCGGCGCCCGCACTCGTGGACGGGCCCGGCGATTCCTGGCTGTTGCGACCGACACCTGACGGCTATTACCGCATCACGCACGCGGACGCCGGGACCCTGGAGGTGGTCGCGGGCAGGCGACTGCTGGGGGTACCGATGGACGACGGGGCTGCAGTCGGTCTGGTCGAGCAGAGCGACTCGAACCTGCAGAAGTGGCAGGTGCGTCTTGACGAGCACGGGGTGGAGTTCATCAACGCGATCACCCAGCAGGGGTTGGACGTGAGCGAGGGGCGCTTGGTGCAGCGGCCCTTTGACCGTAGCGACACCCGGTGGACGCTGCAGCGGCTGGATTCGAGCTCGGAGCGTGCGTGAGGATCTCGCTGGCGCAGTTGACGCTGCCGGGAGCGCGACTAGGCGCCGAGGACCCGCTACCAGTTCCGGACCGGTTGCTCGAGAGCCCGTACGACATCGGCACCGATCTGCCTGAGCAGATCCGCCAGAGTGCCGCTGAGGGCCGGCCGCGTTCGATGCATCCGTATCTGCTGCAAAGCGCCTACGACCGTGTGCGCACGCCGGTGACGTTACCGACGGTGGTGCTGGAGAACGGCCGGGTTCGCGCATGCGTCGTCCCCGCGCTGGGCGGGAGGTTGTGGTCGCTTGTGGACCAGGCCTCGAACCGCGAGCTCGTGCACGCGAATCAGGTTCTCCAGCCGGCCAACCTGGCCCTGCGCGGGGCCTGGTTCGCCGGAGGCGTCGAGTGGAACATCGGGACCAAGGGACATACGGCACACACGATGGCGCCTGTGCACGCCGCCATCGTCGCCGGCCCCGGTGGCGCCCCGATGCTGAGGTTGTGGGAGTTCGATCGGCTGCGCGAGGTGATCTTCCAGATCGACATGTGGTTGCCCACCGACGCCCGTGCCCTCCACGTCTATGTCCGGATTCAGAATGTGAACGACCATCCGGTCCCGATGTACTGGTGGTCGAATGCGGCGGTCCCGCAGCCGCCGGACCTCAGGGTGCTGGCGCCGTCTGCGAGCGCGTACGCCACGCGCTACGACGGCGTGCTGGAGCACGTGGCGATCCCTGCGCACGAGGGAGTCGATCGCACCTGGCCAGCGCGTGGGGAGGAGGCAGCGGACCTGTTCTTCGACACCGCTGCAACCGAGCACCCGTGGGTCGCAGCAGTCGACGGGACAGGTCATGGGCTGGCTCAGATCTCGACCGATCGCCTGGTGGGCCGCAAGCTGTTCCTGTGGGGGAGTGGGCCGGGCGGTCGGCGGTGGCAGGAGTGGCTCTCACCGCAGAACCCCACTGGCTACGCCGAGATCCAGGCCGGCCTGACCACCACGCAGTTCGAGCACGCGATGATGCCGGCCCGCGAGAGCTGGGACTGGCTCGAGGTCTACGGCGACGCCGATGCCGTGCCGTCGCTCGCTCACAGCGATGACTGGTCGGTGGCCACCGATCACCTCGCGCACCGCGTCCGGTCGATGGTTGGCGCCACCGGCCTGGAGCGTGCCCTGGAGCAGGCTCGAGCATGCGCGGACAACAGCATCGGTGTGAGGCTGGCACGTGGCGGCGGCTGGGGATCGCTGGCCGCGCTCGACCACGATCGCCGCGGGCGGCCGTGGCTGCCCGAACCTACCGGCACGCCCTTCCCGAGTGGCGAGTTGGGCCCCGAGCAGGAACTCTGGTCGGCTCTGATCACCGATCCTGCTCGCGCGCAGACGCTGCTGGTGCAGGCCGATGTGTCGGTGCCACCGCCGTCGTACGTCAACGGTGGGCAATGGGAAGAGCGCTTGACCACGATGCCGCCCAGTTGGCTCCGCGACTACCACCTGGGTGTGCTTGCGCACGCACGGGGCGAGCAGCAGCGTGCCCACAACTGGTACGCCTCCTCACTCGCCTGCGCGCAGAATGCTTGGGCCTTGCGAGGCGAGGCTCTGCTGGCCCAAGCCGATGGCGAGCATGCGCGCGCGGCGACGCTACTACGGCGTGCTCTGGTGCTGGTGAACACGGAGCCGACGCTGCTGATCGAGGCAGTGTCGGCCTCGCTCGCCGCAGTCGACCCTGCAGGAGCTCTTGCGTTGATCGACGCCGCTCCCGAGCGGCTGCGCGAGATCGGCCGCGTTCGCCTGCTCGAGGGGTTCGCCGCTGTCGCTGCGGGTGATCGGGCGCGCGCGGTACGGCTGCTGGCTAGGCGAATGGAACTACCCGATGTGCGCGAGGGCGAGGTCGCGCTCAGCGATCTCTGGCACGCTGCACACCCCGGGCGTGCAGTCCCCGAGCAGTACGACTTCCGTATGCGCAGGGCCGACTGAGCGGATCTGTCTCATCATGTGATCGCAGCGCGTCGGGTGAAATCGTGCGTTCACAGACCGCAGCATTGCGACACAGATTCGTAACACCGGCGGCGTCATGAGGAAACGGCGAACGAGGAAGGTTCTTCCCGAGCCGGCCGCCCGAGCCGGTGTTGGGAGCCTTGGTATGGAACCGTTCCTCGACACGGGCGTGACAGCCTGGATGCTGGTGTCGGCATCCTTCGTGCTGCTGATGACGCCCGGTCTCGCCCTCTTCTACGGGGGCATGACCCGCAGCAAGTCCGTCCTGAACATGATGATGATGTGCTTCGGCGCCATCGCGGTCGTCGGATGCATCTACGTGCTCTGGGGCTGGTCGATGTCCTACGGCGCGTCGATCGGCGGCATCGTCGGCAACCCGTTCGACCAGTTCGGACTCGGTGGCAGCTTCGACCCGATCTCGATCCTCAACGAGGAGACCGGGGCGTACATGCCCACCATGGTCGACGTCGGCTTCCAGGCCACGTTCGCCATCATCACGGTCGCGCTGATCGCCGGCTCGATCGCCGACCGCGTCAAGTACGCCACCTGGTTGGTGTTCGCCGGCCTCTGGGCCACGCTGTCCTACTTCCCGATGTCCCACATGGTCTGGGGCGGTGGCCTGCTGTCGGGGGACGGCCCGTTCGCCTCGATCGCCGAGCCGGTCGACT
Organism: Pseudactinotalea sp.; assembly: GCF_048594945.1. Classification (NCBI taxonomy): domain Bacteria; kingdom Bacillati; phylum Actinomycetota; class Actinomycetes; order Micrococcales; family Cellulomonadaceae; genus Pseudactinotalea; species Pseudactinotalea sp. Next base: position 10,730 of record NZ_JBMDXJ010000417.1, read on the forward strand.
TCGCCGGCGGCACCGTGGTGCACATCAACGCCGGTGTCGCTGGCCTGGTGCTCGCGCTCGTCATCGGCAAGCGCAAGGGCTGGCCTGGTGAGGCCTTCAAGCCGCACAACCTGCCGCTCGTCATGCTCGGCGCCGCCCTGCTGTGGTTCGGCTGGTTCGGTTTCAACGGCGGCTCCGCCTACGGCGCTGACGAGACTGCCGGCCTCGCCTGGGTCAACACGACCACCGCGACCGCGGGCGCGATCCTCGGCTGGCTGCTCACCGAGAAGCTCAAGTACGGCAAGGCCACCTCGCTGGGTGCCGCGTCGGGCGTCGTGGCCGGCCTGGTCGCGATCACCCCGGCCGCAGGGGCGCTGACGCCGGTCACCTCGATCGTGCTGGGCCTTGTGGCTGGTGGGGCGAGCGCGCTCGCCGTCTCGCTGAAGACGAAGCTCGGCTTCGACGACTCGCTCGACGTGGTGGGTGTCCACCTGGTCTCCGGTCTCGTGGGCACCGTGCTCATCGGGGTGCTGGCTGCCGACGGCGGCCTGTTCACCGGCGGCGGCGTCAACCTGCTGCTCGTGCAGATCATCATTGCGGTGATCGCGATCGTCTGGTCCGGTGTCATCACCCTGGTCATCGCACTCGCGCTGAAGGCGACCATGGGCTGGCGGATCCCGGACGAGGATGAGGTCACCGGCATCGACCAGACCGTGCACGCCGAGCGTGCCTACGAGGGGATCTCCTGATGAAGCTCATCACCGCAGTGATCCAGCCCCACAAGCTGGACGAGGTCAAGGCCGCGCTGGAAGCGGCCGGAGTCCGGGGCCTCACGGTCTCCGAGGCCAGCGGCTACGGCCGGCAGAAGGGCCACACCGAGGTCTACCGCGGCGCGGAGTACACGGTGGACCTGGTGCCGAAGGTGCGGGTCGAGGTGCTCGTCGATGACGAGGACGCCACCACGCTCACCGGTGTGGTCGTCAATGCTGCCCAGACCGGCAAGATCGGCGACGGCAAGGTGTGGGTCAGCTCGGTCGACCAGGTGATCCGGGTCCGCACCGGCGCCAGCGGACCCGATGCCCTCTGAGCCTGACGGGCTGACCACGGAGGCCCCGCAGCATGCGCTGCGGGGCCTTCGGGCCGCCCGGTTGGACATCTCGCGGTCGGGGCGTGGGATGGCCGACGGCGGTGCTCGCCGGGCTGCTCTGGCTCACCTTGTCGACACGGCCCTGCTGGGCCTGTGGGCCGAGGCAGCCGAGCAGGCCGGCGTGGACTCGGGGACCGGGATGGCGCTCGCGGCGGTCGGCTCGCACGGCCGCCGCGACGCCGGCCCCACCTCCGATCTGGATCTGATGCTCGTCCACGACGGGCAGACCCACAGCAACGACGACATCGCCCGGCTCGCGAACGCCCTCTGGTACCCGATCTGGGACGCCGGGCTCGACCTGGACCACTCGGTACGCACCCTGGCCCAGTGCCGAGGGGTGGCATCGGCGGACCTGCCGGCCGCCGTCGGGCTGCTCGACGTACGGCTCGTGGCCGGCGACGAGGCGGTGCTCCATCGTGCTCGCTCAGCCGTGCTGGCCGACTGGCGTTCCGCCGCGCGGCGGCGGCTGCCCGAGCTGCTGACTTCGACCAAGGTGCGGGCCGAGCGTCACGGCGAGCTGGCCTATCTGATCGAGCCGGACCTCAAGGAGGCGCGCGGAGGGATCAGGGACGCCGTGGTGCTCTGGGCGTTGACGGCCACCTGGCTCACCGACCGGCCGCACGGCGACGTGGACGCGGCGTACGCGCAGGTGCTCGATGTGCGTGATGCGCTCGCCAGCGTGACCGGTCGGCACACCAACCGGCTGCTGCGGGTGCACCAGGCCGAGGTGGCCGAGGCGCTCGGGTTCGCGGAGCCGGACGATCTCCTGGCGTCGCTGGCCGAGTCGGCGCGGACCATCTCGTACGCGTTGGACACCACGGTGCGGCACGCGCGACAGGCGTTGCGGCGGCCGTCGCTGTCGCTGCGCCCGGCGCTCGTGCGTGGGCGGCGCATGGCGCCGCGGCTGCGCTCAGTGGCCGACAACCTGGTGGAGCACGACGGCGAGCTGGTGCTCGGCATCGACGCCCAGCCCGAGTCCGACCCCGAGCTCGCGCTGCGTGCGGCTGCGACGGCGGCGCGCACGCGGCTGCCGCTGTCACCGGTGACGATCGCCTCGCTGCAGCGCACGCCGGATCTGCCGACGCCGTGGAGCCCGACCGCGCGAGAGCACCTGCTCACACTCATGCGCAGCGGCGAGGCGCAGGTGCCGATCTGGGAGGCGCTCGACCTCGCCGGCCTGGTGACCCGGTGGATCCCCGAGTGGGCGGCGGTGCGAAACCGCCCGCAGCACTCGCCGGTGCACCGCTTCACGGTCGATCGGCACCTCGTGCAGACGGTCGCGAACGTGCACGAGGCGCCCCGATCGCTGGAGCTGCGCGACGTGCTGCTGTGGGCGGCGCTCTTGCACGACATCGGGAAGGTCGCCGGTGCGGCGAACCACTCCCTGGTGGGTGTGGAGCGGGCGCGGCCACTGCTGGAGCGGGTGGGGCTGAGCGCCGCCGAGCAGCACGACGTGCTGCTGCTGATCGAGCACCACCTGCTGCTCGCCGAGACCGCCACGAGCGAGGACGCGGCCGATCCTGCGGTGCTCGAACGGATCGCAGTGGCGCTCGAGCACCGCCCCGAGTTGGTGCGTGCGCTGCGCCACCTCACCGAGGCCGACGCCAAGGCCGCCGGCCCGAAGGCCTGGACCGCGTGGCGCGCCCGCCTCGTGGACGTCCTCACCGCCAACCTGCTCGAGCACCTCGGTGCGGGGCGGTGAGCGTGTGGTCATGACCGCGTCTTCACGTGCGCTGCACACGCGTGTGGTGCGTGTGCAGCGCATGTGAGTGCTTGTGCCTGGTCGGTCAGTTCTGGTTGGGGACGAGATGGACGTCGAAGGCGACGATCTCGACGGGACCGGCCGTGGCGGTGGTGGTCACGAATCCGTTGACGGGGTACCAGTCGCCGGTACCGGCGATCTGGAACTGGCCGCTCCACAGGGTCGTCAGTGTCACGGTGACGCCATCGCTGGCCGAGCTGTAGACGTGGCTGATGGTGTGGTTCGGGTACGGAGCGCCGGGGCGGGACGCGGGCACCGCGGGGGAGCCGTCGCCGAAGTCCCAGGTCCAATGCGAAGGCGTGAGCCGGAACGTCACCGGGATGTCCAGGATCGTGGTGTCGAGCAGTTGCTGATCGGTGTCGGTGTAGACGATGAAGGCCATGTTCACCGCCGCCCAATCGCCATCAGGCTGGTAGGTGATCGGTGACGCTTCCACCGGCAGCGACTGGAACGCCTCCAGGATCAGCGCCTCGACATCGGCGGGCGTGAGCTCATCCTCGTCCTCGGCGATGTCCTCGATCCCGTTCGGGCAGTGACCGAGATTGCCCTGATCGTCAACAGCATCGCACTGCAGTGTGTGGTTGCTGACGACCGCAAGATCGAGATAGGGATCGAGTTCTGTGCCGTTCTCGGTTCCGTTCGAGTCGCCGGGGGTGCCGTTCGGATCGAACCCCGGCGTCACTTCGGCCGATCCCGTAACCTCGACTTCGCCCAGCTTGCCGGCGGCGCGCAGATCCTGGAGTACCTGCGCCGGATCTGCACTGGGCGAGGGCTCGGGGGCCGCCGGCTGGGCAGCGAGCGATGCAAGGAGCATGGCCGCGGCGGCGACGATCCGGGTGTGCTCAGGAGTCAATGTCCACTCCGCTCACCATGAATCTACCGTTCGCGTACCGCAGGCCGACCTCCAGGACTCCGTACGGGTCGGAGTCGGCTTCTTGGGCAACAGTTCCGTCCGCGTTGCGGACGACATACGGCCCGTCCACTGCGTCACGAATGATCACTGCGTAGTAGGGCCGCTCTTCGGTAGGCAGCTCGACTCCCGCGTCGGTGATGTTGAACGTGAGGTCGGCACCTTCGATGGTGCCGCCACTCTCGTAGACGCTCGTGATCTGCTCCACGACGGACTGACACCAGCCGCAGTCGTCTTCGCTCATCGCTTCGAATCGGGTTGTGTCGCCGGTCGCACGTGCGTAGTCCACGAGCTCGAAGAAGTACCACGTGGCTGCGGACGCCCCCATGGCGTCGTCGACGAGCATCTCCTCCGGAGCCTCGGGTTCCTCGACATCGGGAGGCGTCGCGGTGGGTGTCGGCTCCTCGGTGGTGACGTCGTCGCTGGGCTCGGTCGTCGGCTCGGTGGTCGACTCGGTGCTGGTGGGCGGGTCCTCGACGTCGCCGTCGCACGCGGCGAGCGTGAGCGCGGTGGCGGCGCTGGCGGCCGCGGCCGGCCATCGTCGTGCGTGTGCGTTCATGCGTCTGAGCCCCCACTCGGCTCCAGGTCAAGTGCGGACAGGCTAGCGCGCACGCGCGCCCCGGCGGCGGGCGCCCGGTCGCCCTGTGGACAACGCGCGGTCGGAAGCCGTGCACCACCGCGCCGGGCCCGCTGAGTGCGCACCCGAACGGTGAGTGCGCACCGTGCGCAGTGCGCACTCACGGTGAAGGTGCGCACTGACCGTGCGGAACCGATGCTGCCACCCCAGTTATCCTGATCTGCAGCCCATCCGACTGAAGGACTGCCTGCGTGTTCGCCTCACTCTCCGATCGCCTCACTGCGACGTTCAAGAACCTGCGTGGCAAGGGACGCCTGTCCGAGGCCGATGTCGACAAGACTGTCTCGGAGATCCGCCGCGCCCTGCTCGACGCCGACGTCGCCGTCCCCGCCGTTCGCGCCTTCACGAACGCGGTCCGTGAGCGGGCCAGCTCCGCCGAGGTCTCGCAGGCGCTCAATCCCGCGCAGCAGGTCCTCAAGATCGTCAACGAGCAGCTGATCGAGATCCTCGGCGGTGAGGCGCGCGAGCTCAACCTCGCCAAGCGCCCGCCGACAGTGATCATGCTGGCGGGTCTGCAGGGTGCCGGTAAGACCACGCTGGCCGGCAAGCTCGGCAAGTGGCTGCGCGAGCAGGGGCACACGCCGCTGCTCGTGGCCTCGGACTTGCAGCGCCCCAACGCGGTCACCCAGCTCCAGGTCGTCGGCAGCCAGGCGGGCGTCCCGGTGTGGGCTCCGGAGCCGGGGAATGGCGTGGGCAACCCGGTGCAGGTGGCGCGCTCGGGTGTGGACCACGCGCGCCAGAACTACTACGACGTCGTCGTGGTCGACACCGCCGGTCGCCTCGGTGTCGACGCCGAGATGATGCAGCAGGCCGCGGACATCCGCGACGCCACGCAGCCCGACGAGATCCTCTTCGTCGTCGACGCGATGATCGGCCAGGACGCGGTCACCACTGCCGAGGCGTTCCGCGACGGTGTCGGGTTCACCGGTGTGGTGCTCTCCAAGCTCGACGGCGATGCGCGCGGCGGTGCGGCCCTCTCGATCCGCACCATCACCGGTCAGCCGGTGCTCTTCGCCTCCACGGGTGAGAAGCTCACCGACTTCGAGCGCTTCCACCCCGACCGGATGGCCTCGCGCATCCTTGACATGGGTGACCTGCTCACCCTGATCGAACAGGCCGAGAAGGCGTTCGACGAGAAGCAGGCGGCCGAGATGGGCCGCAAGCTCTCCGGCGAGGACGATTTCACGCTGCAGGACTTCATGGACTACATGCGCCAGCTGAAGCAGCTGGGGTCGATGAAGAAGATGCTCGGCATGATGCCCGGCATGGGCCAGATGCGTGAGCAGCTGGAGAACTTCGACGAGCGTGAGGTCGACCGCGTCGAGGCGATGATCAACTCGATGACGCCGGCCGAACGCGCCAACCCCAAGATCATCAACGGCTCGCGGCGCTCGCGCATCGCACGCGGCTCCGGCTGCACCGTCTCCGACATCAACGGCCTGCTCGACCGGTTCGACCAGGCCAAGACGATGATGCGGTCGATGGCTCGTGGCGGCGGCCGCGGCATGCCCGGCATGGGCGGCATGCCCGGCATGGGCGGGCTGCCCGGCGGCGGCAAGAAGAGCAAGGGGCGCATGGCCCCGCCGAAGCGCACCAAGAAGGGCAAGTCCGGCAACCCCGCCAAGCGCGCACAGCAGGAGCGCGAGGCCGCCGAGCGTGCGGCGGCGGCCAGCCAGGGCACGCCGGGCTCCGCATTCGGCCTGGGACAGGACGGCGACGCCGTGGACCCCAGCTCGCTCCAACTTCCCGCCGGCTTCGACAAGATGTTCGGCCGCTGACATGACCGGTCCACCACCCGGGCGCACGCCGGTCCGGGTGAGTGGTGCCCTCCTCGGTGCCGCAGTGCTCGCCGCGGCCGTGGGCCTCGTGGTCTACAACCACACCCAGCGTGGTCTGGGGCTGATGGTGATGATGATCCCGGTCGTCCTGGTGATCGCCGTGGTGGCCTTCGGATGCGTCGCCGCCGCCTCGCGGGGCCGCGGCCGTGCCGCCTGGGCCGGCCTCGTCGTCGCCTGGGTCGCCACGGTCCTCCTCGCTGTGCTCGCGTTCGCGCTGCTGAACGCCGAACCATGGGACCCGCCCGAGGTCGCATGGGCAGCGACGCACGTGGCGTGACCTCACCCACATCGACCCGCTGTCGTGGCCGAGTCTCGCGGCATGGCAGAATGACCCGCTGAACCCGCTCGGTCCCGGCCCTCTCACCGGTACCGGCGTGTCCACCGGGCCCTGAGGCCGCCGAGTCCCAACCGGCGCAGCGCGCGGGCCCAACCCATCTGAACCCCAGGAGTGAGCCAGAACGTGGCTGTCAAGATTCGTCTCAAGCGCCTCGGCAAGACCCATGCGCCCTACTACCGTGTCGTCGTCGCCGACTCGCGCACCAAGCGCGATGGTCGTGTGATCGAGGAGATCGGCAAGTACCACCCCACCGAGGAGCCCTCGCTCATCGACATCGATGGTGAGCGTGCGAAGTACTGGCTCGGCGTCGGCGCACAGCCGACCGAGCAGGTGCTCGCGCTTCTCAAGGTCACCGGTGACTGGCAGACCTTCAAGGGTCTCCCGGGCGCCGAGGGCACCCTCAAGACCGCCGAGCCCAAGGCCGCTGCCGCAGATGCCGTGGCCGCTGCCGAGGCTGAGGCTGAGCTCAAGAAGGCCGCCGCGTCGGAGGCCAAGGCTGCTGCCGACGCCGAGGCCAAGGCTGCTGCCGAGGCTGAGGCCGCGCCGGTCGAGGACGCCCCGGTCGAGGACGCCCCGGTCGAGGACGCCCCCGCCGAGGACGAGAACGCCTGATGCTGGCTGACGCGCTCGAGCACCTCGTGCGGGGCATCGTGGACAACCCCGACGACGTCGAGGTCAGCTCCCGCACGCTCCGGCGTGGCGAGCTGCTGGAGGTCCGCGTGAACCCGTCCGACCTCGGGCGCGTCATCGGCCGCAACGGCCGCACGGCCCGCGCGTTGCGTACCGTGATCGACGCGCTCTCGCGCTCGGGCCCGGTGCGCGTCGATGTCGTGGACACCGACCGCCGATAGTCGAACATGATCGAACCCGCTCAGGTCCGGGTGGCCACGCTCGGCGCGGCCCATGGCCTGAAAGGCGATGTGCGGCTCCAGCTGCACACCGACAACCCTGCCGCTCGGCTCGTCCCGGGGACCCGGTTCACCACCGACCCCCGGGATGCCGGGCCGCTGGAGCTGACCGCCGTCGTCGAACGCAGCGGCTCCACCTACGCCCGGTTCGCCGGATACCCCGACCGCACGGCGGTCGAGACGCTCCGTGGCATCGTGCTCGTCGCCGAGCCCCTCACGGACGAGGACGCCGACCCCGATGCCTGGTACCCCGAGCAGCTCACGGGCCTGCAGGCCCGCCGCCCGGACGGCACCGTGATCGGCACCATCGCCGGCATCCAGCACTATCCCGCGCAGGACGTGCTGCTCCTCACCGAGCCCGACGGCGCTCGCACCTTGATCCCGTTCGTCACCGCGATCGTGCCGACCGTCGACGTCGAGGGGGGCTTCGTGGTCATCGACCCGCCGCTGGGGCTGCTCGCAGCCGACGGCATCGAGGACTGACATGACCGCCCGGATCGACGTCGTCTCGATCTTCCCGGAATACCTCGCACCTCTGGATCTCTCGCTGGTGGGCAAGGCACGCCAGCGCGGTCTCGTCGACATCGCGGTGCACGACCTGCGCGAGGTCACCACCGACCGGCATCGCACCGTGGACGACACCCCCTTCGGTGGTGGGGCCGGCATGGTCATGCGCCCCGACATCTGGGGCGAGTCCCTCGATCGAGTGCTCGACGGCGCAGTCACCTCGGGCGGTCGGGTCCTGCTGGTCCCCACACCGGCGGGCACCCCCTTCACGCAGCGCACCGCCGAGGAACTCGCTGCGGTGCTGGAGCAGGGTGGGCACATCGTGGTGGCGTGCGGCCGGTACGAGGGCATCGACGCCCGCGTGGCCGAGCACTACGCGAGCCGTGAGGACGTGCAGGTGCGCGAGGTCTCGATCGGGGACTACGTGCTCAACGGGGGAGAGGTCGCCGCGCTGGTGGTGATCGAGGCCGTGGTGCGGCTGCTGCCGGGTGTGCTCGGCAATGCTGCCTCCGTGGTGGAGGAGTCGCACGGCGCCGAGGGGCTGCTCGAGCACCCCGCGTACACGCAGCCGCCGAGCTGGCGCAGCCTCGACGTGCCCGAGATCCTGCGCTCCGGCGACCACGGACGGATCGCCCGCTGGCGCCGCGACCGCGCGGTCGAGCGCACCGCCCGCGTGCGGCCGGACCTGCTGGCCGCGCACCCGGTGACGGTACGGCGGGCGCGCCGCGGCGATGCACAGGCCCTCGCGGACGTGGCCGCCGCCACCTTCCGGCTCGCCTGCCCACCGGACATGCCCAGGGCGGACATCGACGCGTTCGTGCGCGAGCAGCTGTCGCTCGAGAGGTTTCGCGCCTCTCTCAAGGACAGGACCAGGTGGCTGTACCTCGCCGAGGTGGCGGGCGCCGTCGTCGGCTACACGATGAGCATCGAGGGAGAGCCGAGCGATCCCGAGATCGCCGAGGCAGTCCCTACCCGGCCCACGGCCGAGCTGAGCAAGTGCTATGTGCGGCCCGAGCTGCATCGCACGGGTGCCGCCGCGGCGCTGATGGAGGCGACCCTCGAGGAGGCACGTACCCGCGGTCTGCCCGGCATCTGGCTCGGGGTGAACGGGCAGAACGAGCGCGCCAAGCGGTTCTACGGCAAGCACGGGTTCGAGCGCGTCGGCGGGCGCACGTTCACGGTCGGGACCAGGCGTGAGAGCGACGACGTGATGTACCGCACGCTCTGACCGCTCCGATTTCGGGCGGGCCGGTGTCTGTGGCAGACTTGCTCGGTCATCCGGGCGCCAACCAGCTCTGCCACAGGGGAGCGGTGAGAACGCGCACGGAGCAACCTCAAGACTCGGCGGCGGGGCACACCTGGCCGCCCGGATATTCGCGGGTGACCTGTGGCAGTCGTGGGAAGGCACATCATGCAGAAGCTGGACGCCGTCGACGCCGCCTCGTTGCGGGAGGTCCCCGAGTTCCGTGCGGGTGACACGCTCAAGGTCGGTGTGAACATCGTCGAAGGTAACCGCAGCCGTATCCAGGTGTTCCAGGGTGTGGTGATCGGCCGTCAGGGCGCGGGCGTCCGCGAGACCTTCACGGTCCGCAAGGTGTCCTTCGGCGTGGGCGTGGAGCGCACCTTCCCGCTGCACTCGCCCACGATCGACCACATCGAGGTCGTCACCCGCGGCGCCGTGCGTCGCGCGAAGCTCTACTACCTGCGCGGCCGCAGCGGCAAGGCCGCCAAGATCCGCGAGCGTCGCGAGACCACCTCCGCCAGCTGAGGTGAGCGATCGCGGGGCGGACGAGCGCACCGACGACCCGGAGCGTGAGCGCTCCGAGGTCGCCGACGACGACGCCCGCGACGAGTCCGACGAGGACTCCGCGGAGGAGACCAAGCACCGGAACCCGGTGGTGGCGTTCTTCCGCGAGGTCGTCATCGTGCTGGTCTCGGCACTCGCGATCTCGCTGGTCCTCAAGACCTTCCTGATCCAGCCGTTCTACATCCCCAGCGTCTCGATGGAGACCACGCTGGACGTGGGCGACCGGATCGTGGTGAACAAGCTCGCCCCCGGACCGTTCGACATCGAGCGGGGCGACATCGTGGTGTTCCTCGACCCCGGTGGCTGGCTCGCAGGCGAGCCGGTCCCTGAGCTGAACCCGCTGGAGCGGGCGCTCACGTGGATCGGACTACTGCCCGAGAACGCCGGCCAGCACCTGGTCAAGCGGGTGATCGGCGGACCGGGTGACCACGTGGTCTGCTGCGACGACACCGGCCGTATCACCGTCAACGGCGTGCCTCTTGACGAGAGCTACCTGATCGACGGTGCCGTGCCCAGCACCACCCCGTTCGACGAGGTGGTCCCCGAGGGGCACCTGTGGGTGATGGGGGACAACCGGCCGCAGTCGGCGGACTCCCGCGCGCACGCAGGCGCTGTCGGTGGCGGGTTCGTGCCGATCAGCAACGTGGTGGGCCGAGTATTCGTGATCCTGTGGCCGCTCGACCACCTCACGTGGATCGACCGCCCCGACGAGACCTTCGAGAACGTCCCGGATCCCTAGGCCATGACTCCCATCTCCGGATCAGCTGCATGACCAGCAAGCCCCCGTCGCGACGCCTGGAGCGTGAGCTCATCGCGAGCGGTCACCGGTTCGTCGCGGGGATGGACGAGGTGGGCCGCGGTGCGCTGGCCGGGCCGGTCAGCGTGGGGGTGGTCGTGGTCGACCAGAGCACCGGCCGCACGCCGGCACGCCTGCGCGACTCCAAGTGGCTGCGCCCGGCTGCCCGGGAACGGCTGTGCGCACCGATCCGACGGTGGGCGGTGGCGAGCGCCGTCGGGCACTCCTCGCCCGAGGAGATCGACCGGTTCGGGATCATCGCCGCGCTGCGCATCGCCGGGACCCGTGCCCTGCACGAGGTGAGCCGGGGCGGCGTGGTGCCGGACGTCGTCGTTCTCGATGGCAAGCACGACTGGCTGACGCACCCGCCGCACCTGCCGGCGCTGCCGGTGATGACGCTGGATCTCCCGGTGATCATGCGGATCAAGGGCGATCTGACCGTGACCGCGATCGCCGCGGCGAGTGTGCTCGCCAAGACCGAACGTGACGCCATGATGACCGCGCTGCACGACCAGCAGCCGCACTACAACTGGCTGGGCAACAAGGGCTACTCCGCACCCGAGCACGCCGCCGCGCTGCGCGAGCACGGGCCGTGCGAGCTGCACCGGCGCAGCTGGTCGCTGCCGGTCGCCGAGGAGTACCTCACCGAGTCCTTCGACCTCGGAATGCACTGATCAATGCGGGCCTGCTGCGCGGTGTCCAGACACGTCCCTCGCGGCGTTGGGGGCGGGCGCGGTACCCACCCCCGCACGCCCCCCCCACCGCCGAGCGGGGGACCCCCCCGCAACCCCCCCCCCCCC
>NZ_JBMDXJ010000418.1:0-3716 GCF_048594945.1 Pseudactinotalea sp.
CCCTGACCGGCACGACCTCGATGGACGTCGCCGCTGACGACGGGTCTACGAGCCAGGTGACCTTCGACAACCTGATCCTCGCGACCGGCTCCGTGACGCGGATGCTGCCTGGCGTCGAGGTCAGCAAGAACGTCGTCACCTACGAGGAGCAGATCCTCGACGACGAGCTGCCGGGTTCGATCATCATCGCCGGCTCCGGTGCGATCGGCGTGGAGTTCGCCTACGTGCTCGCGAACTTCGGCGTGGACGTGACGATCGTCGAGTTCCTCGACCGGATGGTGCCGACCGAGGAGCCCACGCCGACTCAGGAGCCCACGGCGGCTCAGGAGCCGGCACCGACCCAGGAGCCGGCGCCGGCTCAGGATCCCAGCGTCGGTGCCGTTCCGACTGACTCGCTCGCCGCTGCAGGTGCTCCGAGTGGCCTCGGTGCACTCGCTGTGATCACTGTGATGCTGGCGGTATCCGGGGGCTTGCTGATCGCCGTGCGTCGCCAGCGGATCGGGCGGTCGGCGAGCTGACGTTGCGGGTGTGCCCCGGTCCTTGTGTGGCCGAACCCACGGTGTTCACTCGTACGAGCGCCGTTAGGCTCACCCTGTGAGCTCACACTTTGACGTCGTCGTCCTCGGCGCGGGCCCTGGTGGGTACGTCGCCGCCATCCGCGCGGCCCAGCTCGGCAAGTCCGTGGCCGTGGTCGAGAAGAAGTACTGGGGTGGTGTCTGCCTCAACGTCGGGTGCATCCCGAGCAAGGCGCTGCTGAAGAACGCCGAGCTCGCGCACACCCTGAACCACGACAAGAAGAAGTACGGCATCGAGGGCGACGCCACGATGTCCTACGGCCCCACGCACGCCCGGTCCCGCCAGGTGAGCGCCGGGATCGTCAAGGGCGTCCACTTCCTGATGAAGAAGAACAAGATCACCGAGATCGACGGCTGGGGCACCCTGACCGGCACGACCTCGATGGACGTCGCCACCGATGATGGTCAGACCCAGCAGGTGACCTTCGACGACCTGATCGTCGCGACCGGCTCCGTCACCCGCATGCTGCCGGGCGTCGAGGTGAGCAAGAACGTCGTCACCTACGAGGAGCAGATCCTCGACGCCGATCTGCCGGGCTCGATCATCATCGCCGGCTCGGGCGCGATCGGCGTGGAGTTCGCCTACGTGCTGGCGAACTTCGGCGTGGACGTCACGATCGTGGAGTTCCTCGACCGGATGGTCCCGCTCGAGGACCCGGACGTATCCAAGGAGCTGACCAAGCACTACAAGAAGCTGGGCGTCAAGGTGCTCACGAGCACCAAGGTGGAGTCGGTGGAGGACACCGGTTCCGGCGTCAAGGTGACCGTCTCTGCCGATGGTCAGCAGCAGGTGCTGGAGGCCGACCGGCTCCTCTCGGCGATCGGTTTCGCACCGCGAGTGGAGGGCTTCGGGCTCGACGCGGCCGGTGTCAAGCTCACCGAGCGCGGCGCGATCGAGATCGACGACTTCATGCGCACCAACGTCGCGAACATCTACGCGATCGGTGATGTGACCGCGAAGCTGATGCTCGCCCACGTAGCCGAGGCGCAGGGCATCGTGGCCGCTGAGACGATCGCCGGCGCCGAGACGATGGCGATCGACTACCGCTTCATCCCGCGCGCCACCTACTGCCACCCGCAGATCGCCTCGATGGGCCTGACCGAGCAGCAGGCCAAGGACGCCGGTCACGAGGTGAAGGTCGCCTCCTTCCCGTTCAGTGCGAACGGGAAGGCGCAGGGACTCGGCGAGGGGGTCGGTTTCGTCAAGATCGTCGCCGACGCGAAGTACAACGAGATCCTTGGCGCCCACATGATCGGCCCGGACGTCACCGAGCTGCTGCCCGCGATCAACGTCGCGCAGACCTGGGACCTCACGGCCGACGAGGTCTCCCGCGTCGTCTTCGCCCACCCGACCCTCGGCGAAGCCGTCAAGGAAGCGATGCACGGCATCTCGGGGCACATGATCAACTTCTGACCCCCATCAGCGCCCGGCGGCGGCTCTCACCACTCGCGGCGAGAGTCGCCGTCGGCCAACTGATGCGCTGATGCGGTAGCATCACCGCATGAGGACCACGCTCGACATCGACGACGATCTGCTCACCGTCGTGAAGGAGACGGCGCGCAGGCAGGGCCGCTCTGCGGGTGCGGTGATCTCTGAGTTGGCGCGTAGGTCGCTGCAGGAGCAGGTGAAGGCCGCAGTTCACCCCGACCTCGGGTTTGCCACGGTTCCACAACGTGCGGGCGTCGTGGTCTCGACATCCCTGGTCGATCAGATCCTTGAGGAGTCCGCCGAGTGAGGGCGTTGCTCGATGTCAATGTCCTGATCGCTGTCCACGATGAGAGCCACACGCACCATGCGTCAGCCCGGGCGTGGCTGAGCGCGAACCTCGACAACGGCTGGGCGAGTTGTGCCATCACGCAGAACGGGTTCGTGCGCGTTCTCAGCCAGCCTAGGTATCCGCTGGAGATCTCGGCCGCGGGTGCGCTCGCACTGCTGCAGGTCTCCTGTTCCGCGCCGCACCACGAGTTCTGGCCATCTGACGTGGCGTTGGTCGATCCAACTGCGGTCTCGCCACATTCCCTCCTCGGTCCGCAGCAGGTGACCGACATCTACCTGCTCGCACTCACCGTGCGGCACGGTGGGCGGTTGGTCACATTCGATCGCACTGTCCCAACCGCTGCGGTTCCCGGCGCGAGCGACGATTCGCTGGTGGTCCTGGGCTGAACCGGGGGCGGGTGCCACTGTGATCACCGTGTCCTCGCCTCCCCTCTCGCTGGTGATCCGCTGCGCTCGTCAGCAAGATCTCCACGGATACTCTGGTGGCATGAGCACTGCTGCGCGCGAGGCCGTGCGTCGCCTCGACGCGGCGGCCGAGGCGCGTCCGCAGACGTGCTCGCCCTTCTCGACCGTCTCCATGACCTGACCAGGTACGAGGGGTTCGATGTTCTCGATCTGCGTCGTGCCGGCCCGTTGGTCCGGGACCGGGCGCTCAGCGGTGGTCGGCCCCTGTATCAGGATCGCGCCGGCGGCTTCGGGAACGCCCAGATCGCCGCGATGATGGAGCGGCTTAAGACCGAGGAACTTCCTCGGCTCGAGCTGGAACTGATGTCACGGTGATGCCGCGCATGTTCGACCCGGATGTGGTTCAGAGTCGTCGTGACTTGGCTGCGGGCGTGTGAGCGTAGGCTCACGGCATGGGCACGCACGCGAAGCCGGTGGCCACGGAGCGAATCAGGCGAATGCCGTTGGCGAGTTTCTACCCGCACTACGTGACCAAGGTGGAGCGGAAGGGCCGCACCCAGGCGGAGGTTGACCAGGTCATCACGTGGCTGACCGGCTACGACGAGGCTGGGCTGGAGCGCGTGCTCGCGGACGAGGTCGAGCTCGAGACCTTCTTCGCGCAGGCACCGGCCTTCCACCCGAACGCGTCCTTGATCACCGGAACCGTCTGCGGGTACCGCGTCGAGGAGATCGAGGACGAGCTGATGCAGAAGATCCGCTACATGGACAAACTCGTGGACGAGGTCGCCAAGGGCAAGGCGATGGAGAAGATCCTGCGAACCGCCTGACTCCCGTCAGTGCGGGACGACGTCGACGCCGTTTCGCTCGTAGGTCTCAGTGAGCCGCTGGGCGATCTGGTCCGGCGGCCAGTCGTCGGGGACGCTGAGCATGGTGCCGCCGGCGAACGCCCGGGCGGTGAC
>NZ_JBMDXJ010000419.1:0-2602 GCF_048594945.1 Pseudactinotalea sp.
TTGAGCACCTCGCGCCAGGTGCCCGCGTGCGGCAGGCCGAGCCGGTACCTGCTGTGCTCGGCGCCCGAGAAGTTGAAGACGCAGGCCATCATCGATCCGTCGTCGCCGAACCTCAGGAAGCTGAGCACATTGTTGGCCGAATCGTTGGCATCGATCCACGAGTAACCCTCGGGCTGGGTGTCACGGGACCACAGTGCACGCCGGTCCTTGTAGATCTCGTTGGTGTCGCTCAGCATGCGAAGGATCCCGTCGGAGAAGCCCTGCTCGTCGAGCTGGAACCAGTCGACCCCACGCTCCTCGGACCACTCGGCGCGCTGCCCGAATTCCTGGCCCATGAACAACAACTGCTTGCCCGGGTGGGCCCACTGATAGGCCAGCAGACTGCGGATGCCGGCGGCCTTCATGTGGTCGTTGCCGGGCATCCGCCCCCACAGCGTCCCCTTGCCGTGCACGACATCGTCGAGGCAGATCGGCAGCACGAAGTTCTCACTGAAGGCGTAAATCATCGAGAACGTGATCTCACCGTGGTGGTAACTGCGATGGATCGGGTCGCGCTTGATGAACTCCAGTGTGTCGTTCATCCAGCCCATGTTCCACTTCATGGAGAAGCCGAGGCCGCCAAGGTTTGTCGGACGCGTCACGCCCGGCCACGAGGTGGACTCCTCGGCGATGGTGACGATGCCGGGGTTGATCTTGTGGACGGTCGCGTTCATCTCCTGAAGGAACTGCACCGCTTCGAGGTTCTCCCGGCCACCGTAGATGTTCGGCGACCAACCACCCTCCGGGCGGGAGTAGTCGAGGTAGAGCATCGAGGCCACGGCGTCCACGCGTAGACCGTCGATGTGGTACTCCTGCAGCCAGTACAGAGCGTTGGCGACCAGGAAGTTGCGCACCTCCGCGCGGCCGAAGTCGAAAACGTAGGTACCCCAGTCCAACTGCTCTCCGCGCCGCGGGTCGCCGTGCTCGTAGAGCGCGGTTCCGTCGAAGCGCCCCAACGCCCACGAGTCCTTGGGGAAGTGGGCGGGCACCCAGTCGACGATCACGCCGATCCCGGCGCGGTGCAGCGCGTCGACGAGATACCTGAACTCGTCGGGTGAGCCGAACCGCGAGGACGGGGCGTAGTAGGACGTGACCTGGTATCCCCACGATCCACCGAACGGGTGCTCGGCGACGGGGAGCATCTCGACGTGGGTGAAGCCGTGTTGCACAACGTATTCGGTGAGCTGATCGGCCAGTTCAGTGTAGCTCAGTCCCGGTCGCCAGGAACCCAGGTGCACCTCGTAGGTGCTCATCGGCTCGAACACGGGATTGCGCATCGTGCGGCCGTCCATCCACTCCGCGTCATCCCAGGTGTAGTCGGTCTCGAACACCTTCGACGCAGTCTGGGGCGGTATCTCGGTCGCGAACGCCATCGGGTCCGCACGATCGACGACCGAACCGTCGGCGCCGTGCACGCGGAATTTGTAGAGTCCTCCGTCGGGGAAGTTCGGCCAGAACACCTCCCACACGCCGGTGGACCCGAGCACACGCATCTGCGCCTCGTTTCCCCAGTGGTTGAAGTCCCCGGTGACGCTGACGCCCTTGGCGTTCGGTGCCCACACCGCGAACGACACGCCACTGACGTCTCCGTCGGCGGTCGTGAACGTGCGCCGATGTGCGCCGAGAATCTCCCACAGGCGTTCGTGGCGGCCCTCGCCGAACAGATGCAGGTCTATCTCGCCCAGGGTCGGCAGGAAGCGGTACGCGTCGGCGACGGTGTGCACGAACGCCGAATCGTCGTCGGAGTACCGGATCGCCAACCGATAGTCGATGAGGTCGGTGAACGGAACCGCGACGGCGAACAGTCCGGATTCGATGTGCTGCATCGGGTACCTGTTGCCACCGATCAGCGCTTCGACGGACACGGCGTGTGGACGGTAGGCACGGATCACCGTGTGGTCCCCGAACTCGTGCGCGCCGAGGACCGAGTGCGGGTCGTGATGTTCGGCGGCCAGCAATCGATTGAGGTCGGCGGTGTGCGGCCGAAGATGCGGGCTGTCGATCTGGTTCTCCAGGTTGGACGCGTTGGTCATGTCCTCACTCCCTACGCAGCAGATTGTTTCGTTGATCGACCGGAACGTGCGGCATGTTCAGAACGTGGGCGACCGCTCTGGCGGGGTCAAGACGCACGTAATTGCTCTGACCCCACTGGTATTCCTCGCCGGTGATCTCGTCACGCACCCAGAAGCGGTCCTGCTGCTCCATGCCGAGGGCGCCCATGTCGAGCCACAGCGTGCCGTCCTCCGGGCCGAACGGATTGATGGTCACGACTACCAGGACCTGGTCGCCGGTCGACGGATCGAACTTGCTGTAAGCCAGCAGGGCGTCGTTGTCGATGTGGTGGAAGGTGATGGTTCGGAGCTGCTGCAGCGCCGGATGCACGCGGCGGATCTCGTTGAGTCGGGTGATGAACGGTTCGAGCGACTCCCCGTCGGCCAGCGCCGCGTCGAAGTCACGCGGCCGAAGTTCGTATTTCTCCGAGTTCAGGTACTCCTCACTGCCCTCACGCACGGCACGGTGCTCGAACAGTTCGTAGCCGGAGTACATGCCCCACGTTGGGCTC
>NZ_JBMDXJ010000042.1:0-14519 GCF_048594945.1 Pseudactinotalea sp.
GGTGATGGGAGCGTCCGCGCTACCTCGCCACGCCCTTGCGGCGATACGGGACCAGGTCCCCGTGCTGGGCCTGACGGGCGGCGCCGCACAGGGGCTGGAGGTCATCGGCACCCGGAGCGTCGAGAGCGCGCGCGAGCTGACGCACCATCTGATCGACCACGGCCGCACGCGGCTCGCGTTCGTCGGCGATCCCGCACTCGGCGAGGACATCGAGGCCCGCTACCGCGGCTTCTGCGACGCGTTGGGCCCGCAGGCTCCCGAGCCGGTCCGCGTCGGTCCCAGCGAGGCCGACGGGGTCAGCGTGGCCGAGCGGATGCTTGCGGGCGAGCTCGACGCCGACGGCCTCGTGTGCGCGAACGATGAGCTGGCGCTCGGAGCCATGGTCACACTGGCAGCGCGTGGCTGCCGCGTACCCGAGGATGTCGCCGTGGTCGGCTGGGACGACGTCATGGCTGCCCGCTTCGTCCGCCCCTCGCTCACGACCGTGCGGCAGCCGGTCCCCGAGCTCGGAGCCACGGCTGCCCGGCGGCTGCGCGAGCTGATCGCGGCCGCCCGGACCGAACAGGTCGCTGCGACGCCCGCGCCCGAGCGCTTGACGACCTCTGTCA
Source organism: Pseudactinotalea sp. (assembly GCF_048594945.1). Taxonomy (NCBI): domain Bacteria; kingdom Bacillati; phylum Actinomycetota; class Actinomycetes; order Micrococcales; family Cellulomonadaceae; genus Pseudactinotalea; species Pseudactinotalea sp. The sequence continues at coordinate 609 of NZ_JBMDXJ010000042.1, forward strand.
TCTACCGACGCTCGTGCGGATGCGCGAGCGATGCCTCCAACGAACAGGAGAAGCCATGAGCACGCAACGAACACGGCTGGTGGTGGCCCTCGGGCTCGTCACCGCCCTGACGCTGACGGCCTGCGGTCGCAGCGATTCCCCAGCTGGCAGCGGAGGCGGCGCGACCGACGCCGAGGAGTTCTCCAGCACCGATCTGCAGGGTGAGATCGAGATGTGGGCCATGGGCGCCGAGGGCGAGAAGCTGCCGGTGCTCGCCGAGGCGTTCATGGCCGAGCACCCCGGCACGACCGTCAACGTCACCGCGATCCCGTGGGACGCGGCCTACGACAAGTTCGCCAACGCGATCACGGCTGGCACCACGCCGGACGTCGCGATGATCGGCAGCACCTGGAGCGGCGACTTCGCCGCCCAGGGCGCGCTCGAGCCGCTTCCGGAGTCCTTCGACACCAGCGGATTCTTCGAGGGTGCCGTCGGCACCACCTTGGTCGACGACGTGGCCTACGCCGTGCCCTGGTACGTCGAGACCCGGATGGTCTACTACCGCACCGACATCGCGGAGGCGGCCGGTTATCCCGAGGCACCGACCGACTGGGAGGGATTCCAGGCGATGGCTGTCGCGATGCAGGAGCAGCCCGAGGTCGACTGGGGCCTCAACCTGCAGCCCGGCGGTGAGGGGTCCTGGCAGTCGGTGCTGCCGCTCGCGTGGAGTGCCGGTGCGGTGACCGACGACGCCGAGGGCTACCAGTTCGACTCGCCCGAGGTGCTCCAGGCCGTCGAGTACTTCCAGAGCTTCTTCGCCGACGGCATCAGCGACCCCAACCCTCCGGAAGGTCAGACCGAAGCCGACTTCACATCCGGCCGGATCCCGATGTTCATCTCGGGTCCGTGGATGATGTCGCTCGTCGAGGACATGGGAGGCGACGGCTTTGCCGACACCTACGACGTCGCCCCGATCCCCTCGCCCGATGGCTCGACGTCCCGCTCATTCGTCGGCGGCTCCAACCTCGGCGTCTTCACCACGACCGAGAACCGCGATCTCGCGTGGACGTGGGTGCAGTATCTGAGCGACCCCGCCACGCAGGTCGAGTGGTACGGCCAGACGTCCGCCCTGCCGGCTGTCCAGAGCGCCTGGGACGACCCGGCGCTGAGCGACGACCCCAAGCTGGCGGCGTTCGGCGTCCAGCTGGAGACCGCGCTCGCCCCGGCCAGCTACTCGAGCTGGACCCAGGTCGCCGCGACGTTCGACGGGGAGATGGAGAAGGTCGCCAAGACCGATGCCGACCCGGCAGCCTCGCTCGCGACGGTGCAGCAGACCGCCGACGAGCTCGGCACCGGACTGGACTGAGCGAAGCATGACAGCCACCTCGGCACCGCGGCGGCGTGCCACACCCCCGGCCCGCCGCCGCTCGGCGGGCCAGGGCAGGCAGGCGCGGGCGGCCTGGCTGCTCTCGCTCCCCTTCCTGCTGCTGTTCGTCGTGTTCATGGCGTGGCCGGTGATCCAGTCGGTGTTCCTCGCGTTCACCGACGCCACTCGTCGAGACCTGCGGACCCCGTTCGCCGTCGACTTCGTGGCGCTGGAGAACTTCGTGCAGGCGCTCGGGGACGAACGGTTCCGCAAGGCTGCAGCCAACACGTTCTACTTCGTGCTCGTCGGGCTGCCGCTCACGCTGATCGTGGCGCTCGCCGCCGCGGTCGCGCTCGACAAGGGGATCGGCAGACTCCGGGGCTTCTTCCGGCTCGGCTTCTACGCGCCGGTGATCACGTCGATCGTGGCCGTCGCCGTGGTGTGGCGGTTCTTGCTGCACCCGCAGTACGGCCTCGTCAACGAGGTGCTGTCCTGGGTGGGCATCGCAGGCCCGAACTGGCTGGGATCGACCACCTGGGCGATGCACTCGCTGATCGCGATGGCGGTCTGGCGGAACTTCGGTACCGCCATGATCATCTTCCTGGCAGGGCTGCAGGGTGTGCCGGCGTCGCTGCAGGAGGCCGCAGCCCTCGACGGCGCCAACGCCTGGCAGCGGTTCTGGTCGATCACGCTGCCGCAGCTCCGGCCCACCATCCTGTTCATCTCTGTGACCACGATGATCGGCTACCTGCAGTTCTTCGAGGAACCGTTCGTGATGACCGACCGCGGCGGTCCCCTCGACAGCACGCTGTCGGCCTCGCTGTTCACCTACGAGCAGTTCAGCTTCGGCAACTACGGCTACGCAGCGGCGATCAGCTACCTGATCTTCGTGGTCATCGCGGCCGTGACCGTACTGCAGTTCCGACTGCTCCGGGAGCGTGACTGAGATGGCGCACGGATTCGGCGCCGAGCCGACGTTCCGCCGCCGGTGGTGGCTGTACCTCATCGTGAGCGCGGCGCTCGTGCTGGTGATCACCCCGTTCGTCTGGATGGTGCTCGGCAGCGTCAAGTCGAACGCGGAGCTGCGCTCGGTACCTCCGACCTGGCTGCCGGAGCAGCTGACGTGGGAGAACTACACCCAGCTGTTCAGCAGCCTGAACTTCGGGACGTACTTCGTCAACTCCACGATCGTGGCCGTGGTGGTGACCGCCGGCAACCTGCTGTTCTGCTCGATGGTCGGCTACGTGCTGGGGATGCTGGAGTTCCGGGGCAAGAACGTGCTGTTCGCCGTGATCATGGGCACGCTGATGATCCCCGGGCTCGTGACGTTCGTGCCGCTGTTCGTGCTGGTCGTCAACGCGGGCCTGGCCGACAGCCTGCTCGGCCTGATCGTCCCGTTCCTGGTGTCGCCGTTCGGTGTGTTCCTCATGCGGCAGTTCGTGCTGCGTCTGCCCAAGGACCTGGTGCAGGCCGCGCGGGTCGACGGCGCCGGCGAGATCCGGATCTTCGCCCAGGTGATCCTGCCGCTGCTCGGCCCCGCCCTGGCCACGTTGGGGATCCTCACGTTCCTCGGCAGCTGGAACAACTTCCTGTGGCCGCTGGTGGTGGCGCAGCGTGAGTCGATGTACACACTGCCGGTCGCGTTGGCCCTGTACTCCACCGGCCAGAACGTCACCGACTACGGGTTCCTGCTGGCCGGGGCAACTCTCGTGGTGCTGCCCGTGCTGGTGATCTTCATGATCTTCCAGCGCCGTTTCATCGAAGGGATCGCCACCACCGGCATCAAGTGAGGCACCGACGACAGGAGAGCTCGATGACGACGTCCCCCACCCCGATCAGCTGCCGCGCCCTGCTCGGCACAGCTGCCGCCGCGGCGGCGGCAACAGCGACCGCCACGAGTCCGGCAGCGGCGACCCCGAACGCGCCGGGCGCCGCCATCGCCGCCCACGGGTCGGGCCGCCCGTTCCGCGAGAAGCGCGTGCGGCGATGGGCAGCGGACACCTGGACCAGCCTGCTCGCGATGACCGACGAGGACACCGGGCTGCCCGCGGACAACATCCCCGCTGACCTGGCCGCAGAGGGCCGAAGCGGTTACACCTCTCCCACGAACATCGGCGGTCTGCTCTGGTCCGCCGTCGCCGCACGTGAGCTCGGACTGGCCTCGAGCCGTGACACGAGGAATCTGTGTCGGCGGACCATCTCGACCCTGCTGGACGTGGAGCGACACGACCGCAGCGGCATGTTCTACAACTGGTACGACGAGGCCACGGGCGAGGCGCTGCGCGCCTGGCCGGACAGCGGGGACGTCATCCACCCGTTCTGCTCGAGCGTGGACAACGCGTGGCTCGGAACAGCGCTGCTGGTGGTCAGCGAGGCAGTGCCGTCGGTTCGCCGGCTCGCCCGTGAGGCGTTCCGCTCGATGCGCTGGAGCGCGTTCTACAACCCTGGCACCGATCCTGCTCATCCGAGCGTCCGCCCGGGTGGCCTGATGCACGGCGGGTTCTTCCCGTTCGACCATGACCGGCCGGACGAGGTGTACCGGGGTACGCATGTGGGCGGCGAACCGGTCTGGCTGACCACGCACCACTACGACACCCTCGTGTCCGAGACGCGCATGACCTCCTATCTCGGCATCCTCACGGGCCAGGTGCCCGAGCAGCACTACTACGCCGCATGGCGGGCCTTCCCCGCGACCTGCGACTGGAGCTGGCATGAGTCCCGGCCGGTCGGCGAGACGCAGACCTATCTGGGGATCGAGGTCTACGAGGGCGCCTACGAGTACCGGGGCATGCGGGTCGTCCCGGGCTGGGGTGGATCGATGTTCGAGGAGCTGATGCCCGATGTCTTCGTCCCCGAGGCGAGGTGGGGGCCGCGTAGCTGGGCCAAGAACCACCCTCTGCACGTGCGGGCTCAGCGCGAGCACGGTCTCGAGCAGGCCGGTTACGGCTACTGGGGTTTCAGCCCCAGTAGCGACCCGTTCGGCGGCTACCGCGAGTACGGCGTCGACCAGCTCGGCATGTCGCCCGAGGGATACTGCTCGGACCGCGAGTCCACCAACGTCGACGTCGGCTTCGGCGACTGCCGGGAGGGAACGAACCCCGATCCTGAATTCGGCGACGGCGTCGTGACGCCCCACGCGTCCTTCCTCGCGATGGCGTACGAGCCGCAGGAGACCTTCGTCAACCTCGCCGGCATCGAGGATGAGCTGGGCGCCTACGGCCCTGGCGGCTTCCATGACGCCGTCGCGGTCTCCGGTGCGCGCGCCGAACGGCATCTGTCGCTGGACCAGTCGATGATCATGGGCGCAGTCGGCAACGTCCTGGAGCGTGACGTGCTGCGGCGTGCGTTCGGCACCCGTCAGGTGGAGTCACGGCTACGGCCGCTGCTGCGCCGTGAGGTCTTCGGTGCAGGCACCGGCTGACGAGCAACGAGGCTGAGCACGGGTTAGGTTATCGAAGGTCCACTCGTCCGAGACCGATGGAGACAGCGATGGTCGACCCCCTCGACGATCAGCCGAGCGTCACCCCGCGACGCGACCGGCGTCTGGTGCGCGGCGAGCTCAGCCGCGATCGGATCCTCGCCACCGCCGTGACGGTGTTCGGCAAGCAGGGGTTCCGTGGCGGATCTCTGCGCGAGATCGCGCGACAGGTCGGTATCTCCGAGGCGGGGCTGCTGCACCACTTCGGCAGCAAGGCGGGACTGCTCGTCGCTGTGCTCGCCGAGCGCGACCGGATCGACGCCCAGCGTCGTGACGAGGAGGAAGCCAAGGGCACCGATCTCCTCGATGGCATGCGCTATCTGGTGCGCCGCAACTCCACCACACCCGGTCTGGTCGGTCTCCACGTCGTCGTGTCGGCGGAGGCCACCGAGCCGGGCCACCCGGCGCACGACCTCTACCGTCAGCGGTACCGAGGTCTGCGTGACCAGGACCGAGCCGGTTTCAGCGAGCTGGTCGAGCAGGGCGTGCTGCGCGCCGACATCGACCCCGACAAGATCGGCGCCATCACCTCGGCCGTGATGGACGGGCTGCAGCTGCAGTGGCTGCTCGACCCTGAGCGCGTCGACCTGCCGGACCTGTTCGAGCACTTCCTGTCCCTGCTCGGTGCCGCGTCCGAGGGGGCGGCTGCAGGGGATACTGAGCCGCGTGGTGCGACTGACCCTTCCTGACGACCTCACGTTGCTGCAATCCGGGACGCCGTTCCTGGACGTGCTCGGACCCGGAGTGCCGTGGGCGGTGCCGGATGGCTGGTGGGACGCGATCCGCAGCGGTGTGCGGGAGATCGCCGACAGCGAGCTCACACCGGTCCGCGAGAACTGGGACAGCTACGTCGACAGCACGCGCGTGTCGGTGCACTTCACGTACCTCATGGCGCACGGGCTCGCGGGCTGGTCCCCGGCGTTCACCGGCACCCACTCGAGGTTCCCGTGGGAGGTGGTCGACGACTATCTCAAGCCAGGGAAACAACTCAACCCGAACAGTACCTACCGGTACCTCGGGGAGCGCGTGGACTGGCCGATCTGGCTGCTCACCTGGGCCGGCCCGGATCCTGATCGGCGCGAGCAGGCACTCGAGGCCGCGATCCGCACGGTGCACCTGTTCGACGACGTCCCGCCGCTCGCCACCCGACGCGACGCCTTGCTCTCGGTCTACGAAGGGATCCGGGACGACCCCGCGCTGCTCCGACTGCACCGCGACGGCGACTACCACAGTGCGATCGCCGGGTACTGGCGCAACAGTCTCGACGCCGAGGTGTACGCGGCGATGCCCGAGCTGGGTGGCTGGATCGACGCCGTCGCGTGGTCCCTCGAGGGCCTGCACGCCGCGCACCGCGCGATGGAGAGTGTGGTCAGCCGCCCCTTCCCGCTGCCCGAGCTGCTCGCGACATTCCTGCTGGCGGCCAAGCACGACGACGTGCCGGCACTGCTCACCAGTGTGCTCGGCCACGAGCTCAGCGAGACGACGATGGCGGCGATGCAGCAGTTGCAGCGCGGCTTCGACGTCACGGAGGCCGAGTCACGCGTCCGCGAATGGGCCGCCCGTGGCCTGCTTGCGGGCGAGATCCACCTGAGCCGGACCTGGATCGCGCTCGTCAACGAGCTCTCGTGCGGGATCGCCGGGCTCCCCGGCTCGCCGCGGTTCGTCAAGGGCGTCAACCTCATGACGTTCGTGGAGGACATCGAGGAGATGTACACGGTCCGCGTGACGCGCAACCCCTACGCCGCCACGATCGCGGCCCGGTCCATCCCTGCCGAGACCACCGACGGCGAGGCGACGAGCACGCCCGGCCGACCCCTCGCCGTCGCGCTGACGTCCGACGGTGGCGAGGACGAGGAGATCATCGACGAGCAGCCCGACGTCGAGATCGGTGACCCGCAGGCCGACCTCAACGAGCTGATCGGGCTCGGCCCGGTCAAGGAGCAGGTGCGCCGGCTCGCAGCCGAGGCGCGTGCCGACGTGATGCGGCTCCAGGCCGGCATGCCGAACCCGGGCCGGTCCCGGCACCTGGTGTTCACCGGGAACCCGGGCACGGCGAAGACCACCGTGGCGCGCATCCTGGCGCGCCTGTACGCCCAGCTCGGCACGCTCGAGAACGGCCACCTGGTCGAGGTCAGCCGAGCCGAGCTGGTCGGCGAGTTCATCGGTCAGACGGCGCCGAAGGTGCGCAAGGCGTTCGAGCGTGCCTCCGGCGGCGTGCTGTTCATCGACGAGGCGTACGCCCTGGTGCCCCGGGACAGCCTGCGGGACTTCGGGCAGGAAGCGGTGGCCACGCTGCTCAAGCTGATGGAGGACCGGCGCGACGAGGTGATCGTGATCGTGGCGGGCTACCCCGCCGAGATGGGCCGGTTCCTGGAGTCCAACCCGGGTCTGGCCTCCCGGTTCCCGAAGACGCTCGAGTTCGCTGACTATGGCGACGACGAGCTGTGGGCGATCTTCCAGCTCGTCACCAGCCAGGCGGGCTACCACCTGGGTGACGGCGTCGCTGCCGCGGTCCACCGCATCCTCCCCCGCCCGCGACCGCAGAACTTCGGCAACGGCCGCTTCGTGCGGAACGTGTTCGAGGAGGCCACGATGCTGCAGGCGCAGCGGATCATCGCGCTCGAGAACCCCACGCACGACGCTATCCGCACGCTGCTCCCGGAGGACATCCCCGCGCTGACGCCGCAGGAACCGGACAGAGCCCCAGGCCTCTACCTCTAAACCCCTCGGGTCGAGGTGATCCGGCACCACGCCAGGGTCTCGGAATACCTCGAACCGAGCTGGGAGAGCTCAGTCGCGCGCCTCCGCGATCGCTGAGCGGACGCCGCCCGGGTCGCCGGGGCGGGTGGGGTCGGGCGGGTTCGCGGCGAGAGCGTCGCGTGCCGCCTGCACACCGACGTCGGCTCCGAGCATCACCAGCGCCGTGCGCACGTCGCCGGCCTCGGCGAGCGCGGCGGAGGCGTCCTCGGCGGTCGCTCCGGTGCCCTGCATGAGCATCCGCACACACCGTGCGCGCAACTTGTCGTTGGTGGGAGCGACGTCGATCATGAGGTTGCCGTAGGTCTTGCCCACGCGCACCATCACGGCCGTGGAGAACGCGTTGATCGCCATCTTCGTGGCGGTGCCGGCCTTCATGCGGGTGGACCCGGTCACTGCCTCGGGACCGGAGTCGATGAGCACCGCCACGTCGACCTCCGGGGCGAGCGTGGCGTGCGGGTTCGTGGAGATCAGCCCGGTGGCCGCCCCGGCGCCGCGTGCGGCCGCGATCGCTCCACCCACGTACGGGGTGCGACCGCTGGCGGCCACACCGATCACGAGATCGTGCTCGCCGATGCCTGCCACGGCGCTCGCACCGGCCTCGGCATCGTCCTCGGCGCCCTCGACCGCGCGCAGCATCGCCGGCGGCCCGCCCGCGAGGTGGGCCACGAACCCCTCGGGCCCGATCCCGTAAGTGGGCAGCAGCTCGGCCGCGTCGAGCGCGCCGAGCCGCCCGGAGGTGCCGGCGCCGACGTAGTGGACGCGCCCACCGGCCCCGAGTGCCGCCACGCCGAGGTCCACCAGGCGAGCCAACGAGTCCGCCTGCGCGGCCACCGATCCCGCCACCGTGGCGTCCTCGGCGAGCACCGCCCCGACCAGGCCCGCCGAGTCCAGCGTGTCGAGCTCGGTGGTGCGCGGGTTGCGTTCCTCCGTGGGTGCACGCAAGGCGACGAGCGACTGCCAAGCCGGCCCACCGCCGTCGGGCAGGCAACGTCGCGCCGCCTCGGCGACACTCGCGCGGCCGCCACTGTGGACGACCACGAGGTTGGTCGCGTCCGGGGCTGCGTCGGGGAACCCGACATGGATCACGACGGCGTCGTCTCGCCTCGCGAGGAGATCGGCCACCTCGGGGGTCGTGTCCTTGGTCAGGACGGCCACGCGATGCCCCTCGGGCTCGCCCGGCACGAGTCCGAGGGTCTCGGTCAGGAGCGCGGGAGCGATGCCGTGGGTGCTGCTCGCGGCGTACGCGGCGCGGAAGCGGAGGTCGAGCAGCCCGTCACCGGGGCGCAGCGTGACGTCGCCGCGGTGGGTCGCAGCTCGGCGGGTGACATCGGCCCCGACGCGTGCAAGCTCCGCGAGCGCTGCTTCGATCGACGCCGCCTCGCTGGGCCTGCGGCGCAGGGCAGCGGCGCGGGCGCCTGCGTCGTCGATGCGGGCGCGCGGCAGCCGACCGTTGCCCACGGCCGCCTCGATGCTGGCGACGACGTGGGTGAAGGTCGCCTCGTCGATGTGCGCGGGCGATCCCAGGCAGAGCAGATCCGCACCAGCCAGCAGCGCCAGCACTGCAGCCTCGCCGAGATCGCCCCCGGTGCGCTCGAGCACGGCACCCATGTCGAGGGCGTCGGTGACGAGGGCGCCCTCGAACCCGGCCTCGCGCAGCAACGCGGGCACGATGGGATCGAGCGACGTGAGGTTCTCCGAGAGTGCCGGCACCACGAGGTGGGCGAGCATGATCGCGTCCACACCGGCCGCGATCGCCGCCCGGAACGGGACGAGCTCGCGATCCTGCAGGGTGTCGCGGTCCACCTCGAGCACCGGCACGCCGAGGTGGGAGTCCACGGCGGTGTCGCCGTGGCCGGGAGCGTGCTTCGCGCAGGCCGCGACGCCCGCGGTATGGAGCCCCTCGATGAAGGTGGACGCCTGCCGAGCCACGACCTGCGGGTCCGCCGCGATCGCACGCGCGGCGAGCATGACGTTCTCGGAGTTGGACGCGACGTCGACCACCGGCGAGAGCGCCACGTCGATGTCACACGCAGCCAGCAGACCCCCCAGGGCGTGCCCGACCGCCCGGGAGGCTGCGCCGTCGTCGAGCACCCCGAGGGCCGAGGCACCGGGGAGGCTGGATCCGGTGGCGGCCTCGAGCCGGGTGACGTCGCCGCCCTCCTCGTCGATGGTGACCACGAGGCCCGGGTGGGCGGTGCGGAGCTCCGCGACCAGCTGCGCTGCAGCTGCGGGATCAGGCGTGTTCTGGGCGAACAGGCACACGCCGCCGAGGCCGTCGGCGTCACGGATCCAGTCCGGCATCGCGGTGCCGTCGAAGGCAGCGAGGATCACGCTGTGGGCGGCGGCACGGAGGTCGCGGTGGGAGGCGTCGTCGGTCACGGCGCTAGTCTGCCGCGCCCGCATGCTCCGCGGCGTACTCCGCGAACCTCTGACGGCCGTAGCCGGGCAAACCGGTCATGTGGTGGCCGGCGCGGAATGCGGCCGCGGTCCTGCCGGGGATCGGCATCGGCAGCATGCGGCGGCTGGTCCCGTGCGCGCGCTGCCACTGGCGTGCGACGTCCATCACGGTGAGGATCTCCGGACCGCCGATGTCGTCGGCGCGGCCGAGCGGCGGTCCCGCCACGATCTCAGCGAGGCGCGCGGCGACGTCCTCGACCGCGATCGGCTGCACTGGGAGCTCGGGCACCAGCAGGAGCGGCAGCCGGCGCTGCGGGCGCAGGAAGCCGGCCACGAAGTCGTGGAACTGCGTGGCCCGCAGGATGGTGATCGGCAGCTCGGAGGCGATCAGTGCCTGCTCGCTTGCGACCTTGTCGCGGTAGTAGAAGTACGGGATCGCGTCCACGCCCACGATCGAGACGAACACCAGGTGCTGGACGGCGGCGCGCTCGGCCGCCTCGATCAACAGCTCGGTCTGCCCGATGTCGCGGCGGGCAGTGGTGGCGCAATGCACCACGGTCGTGACGCCGTCGAGTGCGTCCGCCACACCGGCGCCGGTGCTGAGATCGCCGACCGCGTGCCCTTCTCCCGGGCGGCGGCTCAGCACGGTGACGTCATGACCCTGCGCGCGCAGCGCGGCGACGGTGGGCCGACCCAGAGTGCCCGTGCCTCCCGTGACGAGGATGCTCATCGGCGTCGAAACTCCAGCGGTTCCTCGAGCAGCGGCTCGAGGGTGGCTCGTTCCTCGGAGCTGAGGCGCCTCGGGCGACCGGATCCGGCATCCACCATGACGATCGAGGTCGAGGCGATCGCGCAGCGGACGTCGTCGGGTGAGAACACCTCGTAGTTGACCTCGAGGCTGGCGCCGCCGATCTTGGCGATCCAGAGGTCCACGCGCGCCGGCCGCTGGCTGAACGGCAGCGGTGCGAGGTACTCGACCTCCTGCCGTGCCACGAGCGTGAAGTGCTCGGCGGTGGGGCCGCCCGAGAGGGTCTGGGTGGGGCGCGCCGAGCCGTCGGGCAGGTCGGCGTTCCAGAAGGTGGCGATTCGAGCTTCCTCCAGGAGCGTGAGCATCGCGGCGTTGTTGACGTGCCCATACCCGTCGATGTCCGACCAGCGGATCTGGATCGGGATGCTGATCCTGCTCACGCGCTCTCCTCGTTTCGATGCCTACGCTGACGATCTCACGTCATGGTGACGGTCTCGTGCCCGGGCACGGCACGCCGTAAGGTCAAACGTATGCTCACACGAACGATCGGAAACGCAGCCGTCGGCACGGACGAGGTCGGCGCGATCGGGCTCGGCCTGATGACCTTCGACCAGACCGGGCCGCAGCCGCGCGAGCAGCTCGCGGACACGGTGCGCGCCGCACTCGACGCGGGTGTCACGCTCTTCGACACCGCAGACGCCTACGGCCCCGGCGAGCTGCTCGGTGCCGACTGCCAGGGCGAGAACGAGAAGCTGATCGCCTCGCTGCTCGACGAGCTCGGGGTCCGGGGCCAGGTCAAGCTGGCCACCAAGGGTGGCTGCGTGCGTACCGACGGCGGCGGCTGGTCGCGGAACAGCTCCCCCGAGCACCTGCGCTCGGCCGTGGACGCCAGCCTGCAGCGCCTGGGCGTCGACCAGATCTGGCTCTGGCAGCACCACCGCCCCGACGACGCCCGCGACTACAACGAGACGATCGAGATCATGCGCGAGATCGCCGAGAGCGGCAAGGTCCGCGCGATCGGGCTCTCGAACGTGAACCCGGAGCAGATTCGCGCCGCGCACGCGGTACTCGGCGATGCACTCGTGAGCGTGCAGAACCAGTTCTCCCCTGCGTTCCTGTCCAGCAAGCCCGAGATCGACGTGTGCGACGAGCTCGGCCTCGCGTTCCTGCCGTGGAGCCCGCTCGGCGGTCTCGGCAACGCCAAGGAGCTCGCCGACAAGCACCCGGCGTTCGCCGAGGTCGCGGCCGCGCGTGGCGTCAGCCCGCAGCAGATCGCCCTCGCGTGGGAGCTCGCGCAGTCGCCCGTGGTGATCCCGATCCCGGGCGCCAAGCGCCCGACGTCGATCACCGACTCCGCCGCAGCCGCCGATCTGAAGCTCACTGCCGAGGAGCTCGCGCGCCTCGACGCGTCGTAGCGCGCGTCCGAGCGGTCAGCGCGTCACACCGAGGTTCCCTCGGTAGTCGCCGTCGACGACTCGATGGTGCGGGTGCTCGATCAGCCTGCGCACGATCTCGTCACGGCGCCCCTTGGCCCAGTCGGGCGCGACATCGTCCCAACTCTCGGCGGGAGGAACATAGGTGACGAACGGCCTGACTCCCCAACCGCCGTCGAGATGCAGCCCTCGGCTGCCCTCCCAGTAGTAGATCTCCTCCTTCCACCGGAACTCGATCTCGTACTCGGGGTCGCCATCGACCATCAGGTCACCTCTGGATCGCGTGCTCGACGGCGGAGCGCAGCGGGGTCGGTATCTCACCTGGGGCGAGTGCCTCGACGAGGTGAGCCCCGTACGCGATCTTGCGTCCCGCCGTCGTGCCCAAGAAGCGGCGCAGCTGATCGGTCACCGGCTCGTCACGGTGAGCGGGCTGGTGCTGGAACGTGCGGAACCTGTCGAGGTCGCCGCGGTCGTCGAGGACCGCCTGCACGCGGCCGGCCCCGAGCGCGCGGATGAGCTCGTCCTCGAGGTCGCGCTTGCACACGAAGAACCCCGCGTGCGCGAGCGCACCGTCGTAGGGCTCGTCGTCCAGGCCGTCGAAGAGGGCGCGGCAGGTGTGGCGCACCTCGCCCACGTCGACCAGACCCGCCAGGCGGAGGCCGTCACCGTGCGCGCCGCCTGGTCCGTACTCCGCCAGCGCGCGCCGGAACGCCATCGCGCCGCCGATCGGAGCCACGAGAACCCCGGCTGCCTCGAGGTCCAGGTCCAGCAGGCGTGCCGCAGCGCGCACCGCAGCCTCATCGCTGCGCCCTTCGACGAGGATCGCCGCCACAGCGCCCGGCACCGGCTTCGGCGCGGTGGGGTCCTGGCTCACCCCTCCACGCTAGTGGTCACCGACGCCGGCGGCCCTGCTGGCGCTGTCGTCGCCGATAGCGGGAGCCCTGTGCCGCTGGTGTCACGTGTTCAACGCCCCGGGGCCAGAAGCGGGGCCTGCGTGCTGTTGGTGTCACGTCCTCAACGCGGACCGCTGCTCAGCCGGCGGACAACGCGCAGCCACCGTCCCGGGACCCCGCCGAGCTGTGCCACCATGCGTGCACAAGAGCTTGCGTGCTCTGGGGTCGGTGAAACTCCGAGCCGGCGGTGAAAGTCCGCGACCCGATCGCAGCCAGCGACCGGTTGACCAGGTGGAACTCCTGGACCGACGGTCAAAGTCCGGATGGGAAGTGCACGCAGATGAGCGATCGGTATCCGCGCACCCACGCGCGGATACCCCGCCACCGCTACCCCGGAGCCGCAGCAGGCGACGGGAAGGAATCACGGTGGCGCACCACCACGAACGGGCCGCGATGCGGCACGCACTCGAGCTTGCGGGCTCCCCGGGCGTCCCGCTGCACCCGAACCCCCGCGTCGGGTGCGTGCTGCTGGGGCCTGGCGGCGAGAGCGTCGGCAGCGGCTACCACCGCGGTGCAGGTACCGAGCACGCCGAGGTCGTGGCGATCGCCGAGGCCGGTGATCGTGCCCGTGGCGCGACTGCGGTGGTCACGCTCGAGCCGTGCGACCACACGGGCCGCACCGGACCCTGCACCCGGTCGCTGGTGCAGGCCGGAGTCATGCGCGTGGTCGTCGCCCAGCGTGACCCCAATCCGGCTGCCGCTGGTGGTCTGGAGCGGCTGGCGGCGGCCGGGATCGAGGTCGAATCCGGCCTGATGGCCGAGGACGCCCTCGGCCTCAACCCTGCGTGGACCTTCGC
>NZ_JBMDXJ010000420.1:0-3386 GCF_048594945.1 Pseudactinotalea sp.
CGGTCGGCGGCCGGGTCCGTGGGCAGGGTCGCGGTCGCGAACGTGCGCCAGCCCGCGTCCGACCGGGACTGCAGCTCCACCCGGCTCGTGCCGGGTCCGGTGCGAGCGACACGGGCCACGAGCGGTTGAGCCAGCCCCTCGACGTCGGCGAATGAGACCCACCCGGGCCCGGAGACGGCGGTGCCTCGCTCGAGCGTCTCCACGATCAGCTGCACGTGCGCCAGGTCGTCGAAGGCGGAGGCGCGCAGCGGCACGCGGTGGGGGAGCGGTGCCTCACCCGCGAGGTCGACCTCGGCGTGCAGCGGGGTGTCGGCGGCGCTCGGCCCGGCGCTGAGCAGGTAGCGGCCTGGATCGACCGTGAGTGTCCCGCGCGCGGTGTCCCAGAACGCGAACCGGTCGCGGGGCACCGTGACCTCGACACGCGCATGCTCGCCCGGTTGAATCGGCACCCGCGCGTACCCGCCGAGACGACGCGGGAACGGCACCCGGTGATCGAGCGCGTCGGTGTACACCTGCACCACCTCGGTGGCCGGTCGGTCGCCGCCGTTGCTCACCACGACGACGACCCGGACCCCGCTCTCCTCGAGCGCGACGATCTCGAGCGAGCGGTACTGCACCGAGGTGTAGGTCAGCCCGTGCCCGAAGGCGAACAGCGGCTCGGCGTCGTTGTACCAGTAGGTCGATCGCCCCGCCACGATGTCGTAGTCGGTCAGCGCGCCGGCATCGGACGTGCTGCGCCACCAGGTCTGCGGCAACCGTCCGCTCGGCTCGGCGTCTCCGGCGATGACATCGATCAACCCGAGTCCCACCGCTTGCGAGTGGCCGCTCCAGAGCACCGCCCGGGCATCGAGGTCGAACGCGTAGGGGTAGCTCGAGACCAGCGTGAGCACGGCGTCCGGCTGTTCGCGCCGGGCGGCGAACCACAGCTCCTGCTGACTGGGTGGGAGCTCGAGCGAGGGGCGGTCCTCTGTCTCGCGTCCGAGCAGGTGCGGGTCGTTGCCGAGCGCGCAGATCACGAGGTCGCTCGCGGCCGCAGCCGTGGCCACTGCCGCGGTACCCGCCTGCACCGTGTGCACGCGCAGGCGGAGCGCCTCATCCTCCTCCGGCGCGGCGGCCACCAGCCGGTCCGCTGCGTCGAGGCGGAGCCAGCGCCCGGACGCCACATGCCGCAGCGCGCAGCTGCCGTCGTCGTACCGGCGGATCCGGAACGTCTGCTGCACCACCCAGCCATGTGGTCGGTCGGCGCTCGCGCTGACGACGCCACGATCGTCGACCGACCACAGCTTCCCCGACTCCCGGTCGGCGATCGTCGTCAAACCCCAGCCCCAGTCGGTGATGGCGAGGGTGCTCGGCACCTCGGCATCGGACGGAACCGGCCGCACCGCCACGCCCTCCGCGTCTGTGAGCACACGCCCGTCCGGGACCTGCAGCAGCACGTGGTCGGCGCCGTCGAGCGTGGTGATCTCGGCATCCGGCCACCGCTGCGCAGCCGCCTCGGCGATCGATGCCGTGTGCCGGGGCTCGCCGGCGTACCAGTCCGGCAGCACACGCTCGGCCAGCGGCCCCACCACGCAGACGGACCGTGGTGGCGCCGAACGCGGCAGGACGCCGTCGTTCACCAGCAGCACGACGCTGCGTCGGGCTGCCTCCCGGGCGAGGTCGGCGTGCGCGGTGAGCAGCGAGTCGAGGTCGGGCTTCACTGATGGCGGGTCAGCCTCGAGCAGGTCGACACGAGCACGTGTGATGAAGAGCCGCTTGACGGCGCGGTCGACATCGGCCTCGGTCACGAGGCCGTCACGCAGCGCGATGCGGACCGCGTCGATCGTGGGCCCGGCATCCCTGTCGTTGTCCGTGAAGGAGTCGATCCCTGCCTGCAGGGCCGCAGCATGCGCGGCCGCGGCATCCGGGTAGCAGCCTTGCGAGCGCACGAGGTTGGTCGGCGCCCCGGCGTCGGAGACCACGAGGATCTCGCCGTCCGCAAAGGACCGGACGGCCTCGATGAGGTCGCGGCTCGTGTGCGCCGGACGGCCGTTGACGAGGTTGTACGCCGGCATCACGGCACCCGCCACGCCCGCTCGGAGCGGACCGGCGAACGCGGGCAGCTCGTACTCGTGCAGCACCCGGTCGCGCACCTGCATCGATCGGACGTCACGGTCGGTCTCGACGTTGTAGGCCAGCAGGTGTTTGAGCGTCGGGACCGTGCGCCAGCCTGGTCCGCGGCCGCGCAGGCCCTGCGCGTACCCCGTGGCGAGATCCGCAGTCAGGTGCGGGTCCTCGGAGAAGCCCTCCTCGTTGCGGCCCCACAACGGGTGCCGCAGGGGGTCGACCACCGGTGCCCAGACGTTGAGTGAGATGCTCGGGTCGACCGCGTGCTTGGCGAGGAGCTCGTCGACCACCGCCGAGCCGATGCGTTCGGCCAGCGCGGGGTCCCAGGTCGCTGCCAGTCCCACAGGCTGCGGGAACACCGTGGCCTCACCGAGCCACGCGACGCCGTGCAGCACCTCCGACCCGGTGCGAAACGTGGGGAGGTGGACACGCTCGATGGCAGGGCTCCATTGATGGAGCATCGCCACCTTCTCGTCGAGCGTGAGCTGGGAGAGCAGGAGGTCGGCCTTCGCTGCAGGTGTCACGGAATCCCCATCGGTTCGTGTCGTGGGCAGGATGTCGCATCGCATTCCGTCGAACCGGTTCGATGCACGAGATCTGTCAGTGCTGACTCTAGGCGAGAGTCTTGCGAGATGTAAGCGCTCTCGGTACTGTCCTGTGTCGAACCGCTTCGACGATGGCGGGGCCGCCTGACACAAAGGAGTCTCAGAGATGATCCGTTCCACCCGTGCACCCATGGCGAGCGGCCAGAGCCGCCGCACCTTTCTGACGTTCCTCGGCGCCGGTGTGATCGGCTCCGCGGCGCTCGCAGGCTGCCGCACCGCCGGTGGCGGTAGCGGGAGCGATCCGAGCACATCGGCGGGCGCCGTCACCGATGACGTCCTTCCGGCCTACGTGCCGCTCGACTACGTGGAGCCCGACTTCCCGAGCGTGAACGGCTCGACCGCGGGCTTTGCGACCATCCCGGCCGACCTCGTGCAGGCCTTCGACGCTCCGCCGGGCTCAGGATCGACGTTCACGGCGATGACCCCGCTCTGGGGTGCGATCCCGCCGAGCACCGGCAACCAGTACTACGACGCCGTCAACGCGGCGATCGGCTCGACCATCGACTTCCAGATCAGCGACGGCAACACCTTCGGCGACAAGCTCGCCGCCGTGCTGGCCAGTGCCGATGACGTACCGGACTGGGTCTGCATCCCCACCTGGAACATTCCGCCGCGCTTCGACCAGGCGGTCGAGACCCTCTTCGAGGACCTCACGCCGTTCCTCGCAGGCGACGC
>NZ_JBMDXJ010000421.1:0-7339 GCF_048594945.1 Pseudactinotalea sp.
ATCGCCGCCGACGCCTACGCCGGCCACCCCAACCCGCACGCCTGGATGAGCCCGCTCAACGTGATCGCGTACGTGGAGGTGATGGTCGCGGCCTTCAGCGACCTCGACCCCGAGGGCGCGGACACCTTCGAGGCCAACGCCTCCGCGTACACCGAGGAGCTCCGCGCGGTGCACGACGATCTCGTCACCGCGCTCGAGGAGGTGCCGCCGGCCCAGCGCGTGCTCGTCACCTGCGAGGGCGCGTTCTCCTATCTCGCCCGCGACGCCGGCCTGGACGAGGCCTACATCTGGCCCGTGAACGCCGAGCAGCAGGCCACGCCGCACCAGATCACGGCCGCGATCGAGCTCGTCAGCAGCCGCGACGTGCCCGCGGTGTTCTGCGAGTCCACCGTCAACGACGGCCCGATGCAGCAGGTCGTCGAAGCCACCGGCGCGACCTTCGGCGGAACCCTGTACGTCGACTCGCTCTCCGAGCCCGACGGCCCCGTGCCCACCTACCTCGACCTCATCCGCTACGACGCCGACCTCATCGCCGCCGGCCTGGGCGGAGCCGCGCCGTGAGTCCGAGCGTGGAGGTCCGTGACGTCACCGTGCACCACGGCGACGTGCTCGCGCTCGATCATGTCGACCTCGATCTCCACCCCGGCCGTGTCACCGGCCTCATCGGGATGAACGGGTCGGGCAAGTCCACTCTCGTCAAGACGATCACGGGCCTGATCCGCCCTGATTCCGGAGCTGTGACGGTCGACGGCGGTGGGCCGGCTCAGGCGCGCAAGCGCGGCCTGGTCGGGTACGTCCCTCAGAGCGAGGACGTGGACCGGGACTTCCCGCTCTCGGTGCGCGACGTCGTCATGACCGGGCGCTACGGGCACATGGGACCGACGCGACGGGCGCACCCGGCCGACCGTGCCGCCGTCGACCATGCGCTCGAACGGACCGAGCTGACCGACCTGGCCACCCGGCCGATCGGTCAGCTCTCGGGCGGTCAGCGCAAGCGGGCATTCGTGGCCCGTGGGCTCGCGCAGGAGGCCACGATCCTGCTGCTCGACGAGCCGTTCGCGGGGGTGGACAAGCGGTCGGAGGCCACGATCACGCACCTCCTGCGTGAGCTCGCCGCCGAGGGCGCCACCGTGCTCGTGTGCACGCACGACCTGCATGCGTTGCCCGATCTCGCCGACGAGGCCGCACTGCTGCTGCGTCGCGTCCTCGTGCACGGCGAGGTCGCCGACGTGCTGCGACCCGAGAACCTCGCGCTCGCGTTCGGCCTCGACCCGATCCGGCGGGATCACGATCGATGACCCTGCTGACCCTCCTCACCGAACCGCTCAGCTACGAGTTCATGCTGCGTGCGCTCGCGACCACTGCGATCGCCTCGGTGGTGTGCGGTGTGCTGTCATGCTGGCTGGTGCTGATCGGGTGGTCACTGATGGGCGACGCCGTGTCCCACTCGGTGCTCCCTGGCATCGTCATCGCGCACGTGCTCGGGCTGCCGCTCGCCATCGGCGCGGCGGTGTTCGGGTTCCTCGCGGTCGCGCTGATCGGCGTGGTCCGCAGCACCAGCCGTGTCAAGGAGGATGCCGCGATCGGGGTCGTGTTCACCACGCTGTTCGCGCTCGGTCTCGTGCTGATCTCCGTGACGCCGAGCCAGACCGACCTCGGCCACGTGCTGTTCGGGAATCTGCTCGGCGTCTCCCGCACCGACCTCGTCGGGGTGCTGGTGCTGGGCGCGGCCGTGCTGGCGGTGCTGCTGCTCAAGCGGCGCGACCTCACGCTGTACGCCTTCGACCCCGGGCACGCGCACACGATCGGCCTCAACCCGGCGTTCCTCGGAGGCCTCCTGCTGGGCCTGCTTGCTCTCACGGCCGTGGTGGCGCTGCAGGCGGTCGGCGTGGTGCTGGTCGTGGCGATGCTCATCATCCCCGGCGCCACCGCCTACCTGTTGACGGACCGGTTCCAGACGATGCTGCTGATCGCCCCGGCGCTCGCGCTCCTGTGCGGCCTGGTGGGTGTCTACGGCAGCTACTACCTCGACACCTCGACCGGTCCGATGGTCGTGCTCGCGCAGGGCTCGGTGTTCGCACTCGTGTACCTGTTCAGCCCGCGCCGCGGGCTGATCGGCACGCGGCTGAGCGCCCGCCGCCGGCGACTGGCGCTCAGCCGACCGGCATGACCCAGATGGCATCGGTGGCCGGCTGTCCGAGCGCGACCGGAGCACCGCCGTCGACCATCACCTCGATCGACCCCGAATAGGGGGCGCCGGCACGGACCTCGAGGCGAGCACCCACCCCGATGCCGCATTCGGCGAAGAAGCGCAGCAGGTCCGGGTCGTGGTCGGAGATCCGCTCGGCCGTGACCGTGACGCCCGGCTCGACGCCGCTGAGCTGCACCGCGTCAGGGCGTGCGACGGTGCCGTCGGGCTGGGGGATCGGGTCGCCGTGCGGGTCGCGCGTGGGGTGCTCGAGATGGGCGTCGATGCGGTCGACCATGAAGTCGGAGACCGCGTGCTCGAGGGTCTCGGCCTCGTCGTGCACCTGGTCCCAGGAGTAGCCGAGAACCTGCACGAGGAACGTCTCGATCAGCCGGTGCCGCCGCACCATCGCGAGCGCGTGCGTGTGGCCCTGCTGGCTGAGCGTCACCGCTCCGTACCGGGTGTGCTCGACGAGGCCGAGCTCACCCAACCGGCGGATCGCGTCCGAGGCCGTGGACAGCCGCACGCCAGCCTTGCTCGCTACCGCCGTGGGTGTGATCGGCTCGTCCGACCACTCCTGCAGCCCCCAGATCGCCTTGAGATAGTTCTGGTTGCTCGCCGAGAGCTCCGAGACCGACATGCTCTGCAAACTATCAACGCCCGACGGCGCAGCGGGGGTGGGTCCATCTCCCCCTGGTCGCGCTGTGGTCGGGTCGGGCAGAGTGGGGGGTATGAAGTCACGATCTCTGCTCGCTCTTCCTGCGCTCGCCCTCGCGACCGTCGCGCTCACCGGGTGCACCAGCACGTCCTACTCGTGCTCGAACAACCAGTGCACGGTCACGCTCAGTGGTGCCGGCGCGGAGACCGAGCTCCTCGATGACACTCTCACCGTGAGACTTGTCGGTGCCTCCGACGGCCAGGCCGAGTTCACCGTCGACGGCACCTCCGCTACCTGCGCTCAGGGCGACGAGCAAGCGGTGGCCGGGTACCAGGTGGTCTGCACCGAGGTCGGCGACGACAAGGTGGTCCTCGAGCTCAGCTGACCCGTGCGGGCTCAGCGCGCCGTCGCACGGATCAGGTGCCGTGCCGAGTGCGCCACGAACGATCCGTGGCGGCGGATGTGCTCGTCCATCGCACCGAGTTCAGCCCGGTACCGGTCCACGCTGAAGTCCGGCACCCACCAGACGCACTTGCGCAGGATCCAGACCACCGCACCGACGTCGAAGAACTCCATCCGCAGCCGGGCCCGCTGCAGCTCGGCGATGCGCAGACCCGCCTCCTCGGCGGCAGCTGCCTCGAGGTCGGGGTCGCGGCCGCGGCGCTGCTCTGCGGTGAGCGGGCCGAGGAAGTGCTCGCTGAGCTCGAACGCCGACTCCGGGCCCACGTGCTGGGCGAGGTAGGTGCCACCCGGCGTGAGGACGCGCGCGATCTCGGGCCAGTCCGGCGCGACCGGATGGCGTGAGGTCACGAGGTCGAAGGTGCGGTCGGGTGCCGGGATCGGCGCCCCCGGCTCGGTCTCGTGCACCTGCACGTCGCGGGGGCCCAGCAGCGCTCGCGCGCGTGCGGCGTTGGGCGGCCACGACTCCGTGACGTGCTGCTCCGCGGCGAGTTCCGGGCACTCCGCGAGCACCTCGCCGCCGCCGGTGTCGAGGTCGATCGCTACGCGCGCCTGTGCGACAGCCTCGGCGAGCAGTCGCGCGTACCCCCACGGCGGGCGCTCCTCGGTGGCGCGACCGTCGAGGTAGCCGAAGCCCCAGCCGTTCACGTCCGCGGCAGCGGCCTCGGCGATCAGGTCGTCAGCGGTAGCCATGGTTGCCATCGTGCCCCAGTCATGCCCGCCCGCTTGCTTGCCCGCCCTGCCAGCCCCGCCGGCTCGCCTGCCCATTCCCGCTCGCCGCCTCGCCGGGCCGCAGCCCGCCCATGCCCGGCGAGGTCGCACTTTCGGCGTGAGGTCGTTCCGCTGACGGTGCGACCTCGCGCCAACGGTGCGACCTCGCGCGCGCTGGGGAGGGTCGGCCGGCGGACCCAGGCCCGGCTGCCCAGGGCCCGCCTGCCCCGGCGCCGTCAGTCGTCGAGGTGGGTGCTCTGGTCGACCGAGAGCACGCCGGTGGAGTCCTGGGCGGGTGCGAGGACGAAGGCGGCGAGCAGACCGACCACGGCGAGCGTGGTGGCGAGGGCCAGTCGGAGCAGGCCGCGGACGTACCAGACCATGAGGACTCCTGGCGGCGGGGAAGGCGGGAGGGTCCACGAGCCTAACGGCGTCTGGACACCTGGTGTTCACCTTCTCGTCACCTGCGTGACCCACCTCACTATTCTAGCGCTAGAATTTCTGCCACACTGGAGCCGTGCCTTCGCAGGAGAAGCCCAACGTCCTCATCGTCATGACCGACCAGCAGCGCGCTGACCTCACACGCGCGACCGGGTTCGGGCTGGACACGATGCCCGCCCTCGATGCCCTCGGTGAGGCCGGGGCGATCTTCCGCAACGGCTACACGGCGTCCCCGCTGTGCGTGCCGGCGCGGGTGAGCATGCTGACCGGCCGGTTCCCCTCGGCGCACCGGGTGAAGCAGAACAGCACGGGTGAGCACGCGTACTTCGACCGCGACCTCCTCGACGTGCTGCGCGACCACGGCTATCGGCTCGGCTTCTCCGGCAAGCCGCACATCCACCGGCCGCTCGAGGACTTCGACGCCGCGCGCGGCCCGTACTGGCACACCGGCGGTCCGGCGTCGAGCGAGCAGGACGAGGCCTTCGACGACTGGCTCGCCGAGCTCGATCACGGCGTGGGCGCCGAGCCCACTCCGTTCCCGCTGGAGCAGCAGCTGCCGTACCGGATCGTCGACGGCGCGATCGAGGTGATCGAGGAGCTCACCCAGGAGGGCGATCCGTTCTTCTGCTGGGTCTCCTTTCCGGAGCCGCACAACCCGTACCAGGTGCCCTCGCCCTACTTCGAGATGTTCGGTGAGGACGAGGTGCCCGAGCGGCTCGCGGGACCCGAGACACGCGAGGCCAAGGGCCCGATGTTCCGGTGGCTCGGCGACCTGTTCGAGTCCAAGCGACCAGGCTTCGACGATCAGTGGCGCCGCTACCGGGCCAGCTACTACGGCATGCTCCGGCTCATCGATGACCAGGTCGCCAGGCTGCTGGCCCAGCTCGGTGACCGCGCCGAGGACACGATCGTGATCGTCGTGGCCGATCACGGCGACTTCGTGGGGGAGTACGGGCTGCAGCGCAAGGGCGCGGGGATGCCCGAGGTGTTGATGCGGATCCCGATGCAGATCAGCGGCCCGGGCGTGCGGGCGGGCCAGGTTCTCGATGAGCCGGTCTCGCTCGTGGACATTCTCCCCACGCTCTGCGAGATGGTCGGCGCCCGGATCCCCGACGGCGTGCAGGGCCGCAGCCTCGCCCCGCTGCTTCGGGGCGAGCCCGCGCCGCCGCACGAGTTCGACTCCATCTACGCCGAGCTCGGCTATGGCGGCGTGCCCTACCGCGAGGACGAGCGCCCCGACCTTCACTTCGACTACGACGGCCCCACCCTCGACGAGCTCAACACCGTGACCATGAGCGGTGGCACGCGCATGGTCCGGTCGGGCCGGTACAAGCTCACGCTCGACAGCGAGGGGAACGTCGAGCTCTATGACCTCACCTCGGACCCGGTCGAGCTGAGCAACCTCGCGGACGACCCCGCGCACGCCAGTACCCGGGCCGATCTCGTCCAGCTGCTCGGTCGCTGGATGATTCGCGTCGCCGATGATCTGCCGCGCGGCGTCTACGTCCCCAAGACAGCCCCCCACCACTGGCGCTGGGCGCCAGCAGCCTCGACCAAGGAGTCCTCATGAACGACATGCAGCGCCGGACATTTCTCACGGCCGGAGTCGGCCTGCTGACGGCGGGAGCGCTCGCCGCATGCAGCCGCGGCGGCGGCGGTGGTGGTTCCACCGAGGGCGGCAGTGGCAGCGGCGACCCCAGCAGCGCGGACATGCGGGTCGCCTGGTACGGCGGCCAACCGGTCCACGACGGCATGGGCGCCGCGCTCGAGGCGTTCGGCGCGGACAACGCCGACGTCGCGCTCGCCACCGAGTCCGCACCGTTCGACGACTACTGGGATCGTCTCGCCACCCAGACGGCGGGAGGCGACTCCCCGGATGTGTTCCGGATGTCGATGACCTACTTCGACGACTACGCCAGTCGCGGTGCCCTGCTCGATCTCAGCGACATGATCGCCGACGGCACGATCGACGCCTCCGCACTCGATGCCGATGTGGCAGCGAGCGGTGACGTGGCGGGCGGCACCTACGGCGTGGGCCAGAGCTCGATCGTGTTCGCGGTGTTCGCCGATCAGGACCTGCTCGAGGGCGCCGGCCTCAGCATGCCCGAGAACGGCTGGACCTGGGACGACTTCGAGGAGCTCGCCACGGCCTACGTCGAGGCCTCGGGCGACGGCAGCTACGGCTGCAACGACAACGGCGGCAACATCCAGGCGTTCGAGCCGTACGCGCGGCAAGAGTCCGGCGACCTGTTCACGCCCGACGGCGAGATCGCCTTCGAGGAGAGCCTCGTGGAGGCGTGGCTCGCCTACTGGGAGCGCCTGCGTCAGGCAGGGGTGGTGCCTCCCGGCGACGTGACCGCCGAGTCGGCCGGCTTCGAGAACGCCCTGATCTCCCAGGGCCGGGCACCGTTGCAGTGGGGCTGGGTGCAGCAGGTGACGTTCTACCAGCCGCTGGTGGAGACGCAGCTGCAGGTGGTCAGCGTGCCGGCGAAGACGGCCGGCGACCAGTCCGGCCTGTTCCTCAAGGCGCTCGACTTCTGGTGCGTCTCTGCCACCACGGCGTCGCCCGAGACTGCGGCCGCGGTGATCGACTTCCTCCTCAACGACACCCGCGCCAACGAGGCGATCGGGCTCACGCTGGGGGTGCCGCCGTCGTCGGCCGCACGCGACGCCCTCGGTGCGGACCCGGAGTCCGCCGCCGGGCGCGCCATCGCGTACGTGGAGGAGCTGACCGACCTGGTCGGCCCGCCGCCGCCCGCGTGGCCGGTCGGCTATGGCGAGATCCAGAGCGCCTTCGGCCGGGCGAACGAGTCGGTGGCGTTCGGGCAGGCCGACCCGGCCGCGGCGGCGGCGACCTTCATGGGTGAGGCCCAGGCGGCCCT
>NZ_JBMDXJ010000422.1:0-23496 GCF_048594945.1 Pseudactinotalea sp.
CCACCAGCCGTGTTCGTTGCGTGCTCATGGCTTCTCCTGTTCGTTGGAGGCATCGCTCGCGCATCCGCACGAGCGTCGGTAGATGACAGAGGTCGTCAAGCGCTCGGGCGCTGGCGTCGCAGCGACCTGTTCGGTCCGGGCGGCCGCGATCAGCTCGCGCAGTCGCCGGGCAGCCGTGGCTCCGAGCTCGGTGACCGGCTGTCGTACAGTCGTGAGCGAGGGGCGGACGAAGCGGGCCGCCATCACGTCGTCCCAGCCGACCACGGCGACATCCTCGGGTACGCGGCAGCCACGCGCTGCCAGTGTGACCATGGCTCCGAGCGCCAGCTCATCGTTCGCGCACACGAGGCCGTCGACGTCGAGCTCGCCCGCAAGCATCCGCTCGGCCACGGCGACCCCGTCGGCCTCGCTCGGACCTACCCGGACCGGCTCGGGAGCCTGCGGGCCCAAGGCGTCGCAGAAGCCGCGGTAGCGGCCCTCGATGTCCTCACCGAGTGCGGGATCGCCGACGAACGCGAGTCGAGTACGGCCGTGAGCAATCAGATGTCGCGTCAGCTCGCACGCGCTCTCGACGCTCTGGGTGCCGATGACCTCCAGCCCTTGTGCGGCGCCGCCCGTCAGCCCCAGCACGGGGACCTGGTCCCGTATCGCTGCAAGAGCGTGGCGAGGTAGCGCGGACGCTCCCATCACGACGATCCCATCCACGCTGCCGGCGAGCCGGAGCAGCTTGGAGGCGATGTGATCGAGCTCGCCGCCGGCCAGTGCGATCACTACCGAGTCCCCGCCGGTCGCCGCCTCGCGCTCGTAGCCCATCAGCAGGTCGGAGTAGTAGGGCCCGACGAGCTCGGGCAGCACCAGTCCGTGTGCCCGGTGGGAATCGGCAGCGAGCGAGCGGGCACCGCCGTGCGGGACGTATCCCAGGCTGTCGATCGCATCGAGGACCCGACGCCGGGTCGGTTCGGACACCCGGTGCGGGGCGGCCAGCGCGCGGGACACGGTGGCCACGGAAACGCGGGCGTGCTCGGCCACCGTGTACACAGTGGGGCGAGTGGACCGGGCCATGCGATCCTCCGTCGGACGTCGGCGTCTCTCGGTCAGAAGTGCTGATGTATGCGCTTACATTCGACCGTAGCCCAGATCCTGGATCTCGGCAAGGGGGAGCGGCTCAGCGCCCGAGGGCCTTAGGGCTGCGGGACCCTGACCATGCCCTCCTGCGCGATGGTGGCCACGAGACGCCCGTCCCGGGCGAAGACCCGGGCGAGGCCGAGACCTCGCCCGCCCTGCGCCGTCGGGGAGTCCTGGACGTAGAGCAGCCAGTCGCTCAGATCCACGTCGCGGTGCCACCACATCGCGTGGTCCAGCGAGGCGATGCTGGTGCCCTTGCTGCGCCAGAACGCACCGTGGGCGCGCAGCACTGGCTCCAGCATCACCTGGTCGCACGCGAACGCCAGCAACGCGCGGTGCTCGGGCTGGCCACCCGGGATCGGTGCGCGTGCGCGCATCCACAGCGCCTGCGTGGACTCGCGTTCGGGCGCGGGCGCCACGAACAGCGACGCTCCGGTGTGCCGGATGTCGAACGCGGCGTTGCGGTAGAAGAACGCCGCCGCTGGGTGGTCGATCTGCTCGAACAGGGCCACCGAGCTCGGCAGGTCCTCAGGTGCGGGCACCTCGGGCATCGGCTCGGTGTGCTCGATGCCCTCCTGGATCTCCTGGAAGGAGGCGATCATCGACAGGATCGGCTTGCCCTCCTGCAGCGCGTGGGTGCGGCGGGCGCTGAAGGATCCGCCGTCACGGAGTCGCTCCACCGCGAACGTGATCGGGGCCTCGAGGTCGCCCGGCCGCAGGAAGTAGCCGTGCAGCGAGTGGATCAGCCGCCGCGCGAGATCACCCTCGAGCGTGCGCTGGGCCGCGATGATGGCCTGCGCCAACACCTGTCCGCCGTAGACGCGGCCGTGCAGCTGCGGCAGCGACCGGCCCTCGAACGTGTCCGCGCCGGTCTCGGTAAGGTCGAGCACCTCGAGCACCGCCTCGAGCGGCCGGGGGGAGTCGGCCGAGGCGCGCTCACTCATGCCGGGTCCTCGGCCAGATTGAGCATCGCGTGCGCGGCTCGCTCCAGGTAGTCCCACAGGGTGGCCTCGTGCAACGGCGTCAGGTTCGCCTCCTTGACGGCGACCCTCATGTGCTGCAACCACCGATCCCGGGCGCTGGGACCGATCGGGAACGGGTGGTGCCGCATCCGCAGCCGCGGATGTCCGCGCTGCTCGGAGTACGTGGTCGGGCCGCCCCAGTACTGCTCGAGGAACATCCGCAGCCGGTCCTCCGCGGGGCCGAGATCCTCCTCGGGGTACATCGGCCGCAACAGCTCGTCGGTGGCGACGAGCTCGTAGAAGCGGTGCACGATCGCGCGGAACGTCGGCTCACCGCCCACAGCGTCGTAGAACGAGCCGGGATGGCTCGGCGCGGCGGATCGTGAACGGAGCGGGATCCCGGGCTCGGGAGCGGATGCAGTCACCTCGCCAGGGTAGGAGGTCGATCGGGGACAACGTGAGCGGATCGTGAAGGGTTGCGCAGACAGCGAAACTCGCAGGTGCGCGCGGGGGTGCGCCGCGTATGCTGAGACGACGTCCCGACATGCGGGCGAGCATCGACCACGAAGGAGCGGGTGTGGGCAAGGCCGAGGAGATCCTGTCGGCGTTGGGCGGCAACGAGAACGTCGTCGATCTGGAGCCCTGCATCACGCGCCTGCGCGTGGAGGTCTCCGACCCCGCACTCGTCGACGAAGAGACGCTGCGCAGCCACGGCGTGTTCGGCGTGGTGCGCTCGGGCCGCGTGGTGCAGGTCGTGGTCGGCCCCGAGGCCGATGACCTGGCCGCCGCGATGGAGCAGCTCCGCCAGGGCTGAGCCCTCAGACGAGCTCGATCCCGTGCTCGGCGAACGCCGTGGTGAGCCGGCGCCGCATCGCGCTCGCCACACGCCATTGCTGACCCGGTCGTGTACGCACCGACCAGCGCAGCGTGATGCCCGCACCTGAGATCTCCTCGACGCGGACCTCGGGATCGTCGAGGATCGCGTCGCGGTAGGGCTCCTCGCTGCGGAGCAGCTCGGTCACCGACAGCATCACGTCGCGGGCAGCGGTGATCTCGGTCCGGGGCTGCACCTGCACCTGCGCCACGGCGTGCGACCACCCCTGCGACTCGTTCGCCACCCGCATGATCTCGCCGTTGCGGATGTGCCAGACCCGGCCGTCGTCGTCGCGGATGGTGGTGATCCGCAGTGCGACACGTTCCACGGTACCGGCAGCCATCACCGTCCCGGTGGCGCCAAGCTCGACCCAGTCGCCCACACCGTACTGGTCCTCGACGAGCATGAACACACCGCTGATGACGTCCCGCACCAGCGACTGGGCGCCGAACGCCAGCGCCACCCCCACCACACCGGCCGAGGCCAGCAGCGGCGCCACCTGGACCCCGACCTCGCTGAGGATCATCAGCACCGCCACCGAGCCGACGACGATGGCGATCGTCGAGTTGAGCACCGACTGGAAGGTCTGCAGTCGCTGACCCACCCGATTCGGGTCTCCGAGCACGATCTTGGCGTTCTCCCCGGCGCCGAACTGCTTCGTGGGGATGCGCGACAATCGGCGAATCACACGGGACACCACGAACCGCAGCAGCAACGTGACGGCGACCGCCACCAGCGCGATGATGGCGATGCGGAGTGGGAGCGCGAAGGCCTGCGCTACGGGGGCGTCGGCATCGATGGGCACGGAGCCAGCGTAATGAGGTTCCCGATCGACAATCTGCCGGGCACGGCGTCCACGCAACCTGTTCCGCCTCTGGCAAGATCGAACCGCTCCCCGGTGGGCGGGGCGCAACGACCTGGGAGTCCCCGCAGCCGTGACCGACACACCCGAGCAGGCCACCGGCCAGTCCGAGCCGGTGAGCGACGACCTGCGCGCCCTGGCACGCGCCCACGGGGTCGCTACCGAGTACTGGGACATCGACGGAACTCAGCAACATGTCCCCGCGAGCACCATCCGTGCGGTGCTCGCCGCGCTCGAGGTCCCGGCCGAGACAGCCGAGGAGATCGAACAGAGTCTCACCGACGCAGATCTCGCCCCGTGGCGTCGCATGCTGCCTCCGAGCGTGATCGTCACCGAGGGGGTCGTCGCCAAGATTCCGGTGCACGTCACCGACGGGTCCGACGTCACTGCCGTCATTGAGCTCGAGGAGGGCGGCGAGGTTGCGCTCGAGCAGATCGACGAGTGGACACCCGCCCACGCGGTCGACGGGCGTCGGGTCGGGCGCGCCACCTTCGAGATCCCGCGCACGCTGCCGCTCGGGTGGCACACGCTGCGCGCGAGCGGAGCCGACGGCGAGGCCAGCGCACCCCTGGCGGTCACCCCGGCCCGGCTCGAGCTTCCCGCGCTACGCGCCGAGCTGGGGGAGCGCGCCTGGGGCCTGATGACGCAGCTGTACTCGGTCCGCTCACAGCGCTCGTGGGGCCTCGGTGACTTCGCCGATCTGGCGGAGCTGACCACCACGGGCGGCGAGCTCGGTGCCGACTTCCTGCTGGTCAACCCGCTGCACGCCGCCGAGCCGACAACGCCGATCACGCCGTCGCCGTACCTGCCGGCGACCCGTCGGTTCGTCAACCCGCTCTACATCCGCCCCGAGGACATCCCCGAGATCGGGTACCTGCCCACGAGCCAGCGCACCCTGGTCGAGTGGGCGTTCGACGGCGTGTCCCCGGCCAACGAGGATCCGTCACCGATCGATCGGGACGCCGTCTGGGACGCCAAGCGTCCGGCGCTCGAGACCATCTTCGCGGCGGGCCGTTCGCGCTCGCGGCAGCGTGAGCTCGACGCGTTCCGACGCGAGCAGGGCGAGGGCCTGGAGGACTTCGCCCTGTGGTGCGCGGTGCACGAGCGTTACGACGAGCGTGACTGGCCGCTCACGGTCGAGAACGCGACGCCGGGCACGCTGGCCGCGCTGCGCCGCGAGCTCGCCGAACGGATCGACTTCCACGTGTGGCTGCAGTGGGTGGCCGATGCCCAGCTCGCCCGCGCCCAGCGCGCTGCCCGTGAGAACGGGATGCGGCTCGGGATCATGCATGATCTCGCCGTCGGAGTGCACCCGGAGGGTGCCGACGCGTGGTCGTTGCGTGACGTGCTCGCCCGCAACATCTCCGTGGGTGCGCCGCCTGACTTCTACAACCAGCAGGGCCAGGACTGGAGCCAGCCGCCGCTGCGTCCGGACGCGCTCGCGGAGTCCGGCTACGCGCCCGTGCGCGACATGGTGCGTACCGTGCTGCGGCACGCGGGTGCGTTGCGGGTGGACCACATCATCGGCTTCTTCCGGCTCTGGTGGATCCCCAACGGTGCGAGCCCGTCGCAGGGCACCTACGTGCGCTACGACCACGACGCGATGATCGGAGTGCTCGCGCTCGAGGCGCACCGCGCCGGGGCCGTGGTGATCGGCGAGGACCTCGGCACCGTGGAGCCGTGGGTGCGTGAGTACCTCGATCGCCGCGGTGTGCTCGGTACCTCGGTGCTCTGGTTCGAGCACACCGAGGATGGTCAGCCGCGCCCGCCCGAGGACTACCGGCGCCTCGTGCTCGCCACCGTGACCACGCACGACCTGCCGCCCACCGCCGGGTACCTCGCAGAGGAGCACGTCGACCTGCGGAACCGCCTCGGCCTGCTGACCGAACCGGTGGCGCAGGTGCGGCTCGAGGCGCGGATCCAACGGGAACGGATGCTCGCCGCGGTCGCCTCGCGCGGTCTGCTCTCGGACGACCCGACCGAACGCCAGACCGTCGAGGCGCTGCACGCCTACATCGCTCAGACGCCCTCGGCCCTTCTGGGCGTCTCGCTGGCCGATGCGGTGGGGGAGCGGCGCACCCAGAACCAGCCGGGCACCGACACCGAGTACCCCAACTGGAAGATCCCGCTTGCCGATGGCGGCGAACGCTGCGTGCTCGTCGAGGAGCTCGCCGACAACGCCCGCCTCCGGTCGCTGGTGGGTGCCGTGACCAGGGAACTGCGTGCGCATGTCTGAGAAGAACGTCGACGTCCTCGCCCCGAGCAGCGGTCGCGTCATCGGTCTGGAAGAGGTGCCGGACCCGGTCTTCGCGGCCGCGATGGTCGGCCCTGGGTCCGCGATCTCGCCCGACCTCGGCGTCGCTCCCGTGGTCGAGGCAGTGGCTCCGGTCAGCGGCGTGGTCGCGGCGATGCACCCCCATGCGTTCGTCATCGCAGGCCCGGGCGAGGGTGAGCGTGGCGTGCTGGTCCACCTCGGCATCGACACCGTGCAGCTCAAGGGTGCCGGCTTCGAGCTCCTCGCTGAGCAGGGCGACGAGGTCAGTGCCGGTCAGCCGCTCGTGCGCTGGTCACCCGACGACGTCGTAGCCCGTGGCATGAGCGCGATCGTCGCCGTGATCGCGCTCGCGGCCGATCCCGACCATCTTGCCGTCACCGACGCCGAGCGGGTCGAGGCCGGGAACCTGCTGCTCACCTGGATCCACACCTGAGACGACGTCGATCTCCCTGTCCGTCGCGCGTCATGGTCATGACAACGATCCCCACGACAGGAGCGCACGATGGCTGAGTTCGCCGTCTTCATGTACCACCCGAACGCGAGCGGCGAGGGCGAGGAGGCCGACCTCGCGGAGCACGACGTCTACGCCCGCGAGATGACCGACGCCGGCGAGATGACCTTCGGCTGTTCCCTCGCCGGGGCGGATCAGACTCGCTCACTGCGTCCCGACGGCGTCACGGACGGCCCGTACCTGGAGGCCGCTGAGTCCGTGGTCGGGTTCTACGTCGTCGAGGCCGACGGTGTCGAGGAGGCGCTGGCGATCGCGCGCCGGAACCCGATCCTGCACCAGGGCGGCGGCGTCGAGATTCGTCCGATCGGCTGAGCGGCGAAGCTGACCGCACCAGCGCTCACGCGGGCTCGTCGGGTCCGTCGAAGACCTCTTCGATCGTGCTCGTGAAGACACGGGCGATCCGGAAGGCCAGGGGGAGCGACGGGTCGTACCGCCCCCGCTCGATCGAGATGACCGTCTGCCGTGACACGCCGAGGTGCTTCGCGAGCTCGGCCTGCGTGAGTCCGTGCTCAGCGCGCAGCTGCGCGATCGAGTTACGCATCGGCGTCACCCACCGTGCGGCGCTGGAGAACGGTGTATCGGACGCCGAAGTCCACGAGGATCAGTATCGCCACCGCCAGCGACACGAGCCACGCCTGTGGCTGCAGCCGGTCGCCTCCGATCGCGAGCACGCCGGTCGCGAGGCCGGCTGCCGCGAACACGTCGGTCAGCGTCCGGGAGGCGGCGCGCTCGAACCATCGGGTCTCCACGTTGTCCTCCGCGTAGGGGTCCGGGTCGGTCGTGTGCTGGGAGACGAACAGCACCCACCCGAGGCTGAGGGTGACAGGCAGGGTGGCAGCCAGCATGACGCCGGCGGCCAGCAGTCGGTGATCGTCACGGGTGAATGCGACAGCGGCCGCGCTCGCCGCGCTCGCGGCGAGGCCGAGCAGCACCATCAGCACGTACGAGGACAGCGGTGCCCGAGGCTGGGTTCGGGTGGGGTTCTCGGACATGTGGTTCTCCTGAATTTCCGGGCGAGGGGTGTGAAGCACCCTTGACATCCAGAAGACAAGCGTGCTTGACGTCGATTGTCAAGCACGCTTCACATGGCGGTGCGCGACCCGGACTACCATCAGCGATCATGACCAGCACCCTCGACGACCTCAGCTGGCCACGGCGAACCGAGCGGCTCCTGATCAGGCGAGCCGCGCCGTCGGACGTCGACACGATCTGGCGCTACCGGCGCCTGGAGCCGGTCGCGCGGTACATGACCTCGCTACCGGGTGACCTTGACGACTTCCGTGCGAGCTTCGCTGAGCCCGACCGACTGGTGCCCACCCTCGTCGTCGAACGCGCGGGCGCGATCATCGGCGACCTCAAGCTCGATCTCCAGGATGCGTGGGCGCAGTCCGAGGTCGTCGAGCAGGCGCGGGGGACGCAAGCCGAGCTGGGCTGGGTCTTCGACCCGGATCACCACGGCCACGGCTACGCCACCGAGGCGGTACGGGAACTGCTCAGGCTCTGCTTCGAGGACCTCGGGATCCGACGGGTCGAGGCACTCTGCTTCGCCGCGAACGCACCCTCGCGGGCACTGATGGAGCGGCTCGGGATGCGGCTCGAGACGCACGCGGTCGCCGAGTCTCTGCACCGCTCGGGCGAGTGGATGGATGGACTCGGCTACGCGATGCTCGCGTCCGAGTGGACACCCGGTGCCGCTGACGGTCACACCAGCTCGGCGCCGAAGGCGTAGAACGTGCCGCCGTCGGCGCTGACCCACCACCGACCGCACAGGTGCGTGGTCTGGTCCTGCTGACCCGATGGCCACCAGTCCGCGGTCAGCGTGGGTGATGTGCTCCATCGGTCGACAGGGAACTCGGCGGTACGAAGGTCGGTCGCGTAGGCCTGCTCGAGCTCGTCGGTAGTCGGGGAGCCAGGGGTCGCGATCGCCAGGCAGTCCTCGGGAACGTCGCCGGAGTACTCGAAGGTCAGCAGCCGCTCGCTTCCGGTGGTGCGCTGCATGACGCGGACATCGCGGGCGTCATCGGGGACCCACGCGGCGAGAAGCTGTGACTCCTTGCCCTCGGCGCCGGTGTCGACGGCGTGCTCCTTGGCGTCGCTCTCGTCGAGGCCATCCGCGATCTCGCCGGCGACGCCGCACCCCGCCACCGTGGCAGCGAGAGCGGTCGCGAGCGCAACGGCGGACAGACGGACTCTGTGGTGTGTGTGCATGTGAACGACGCTATGAAGCGCGCAGCGTCGCTGGCGTCCGCTCTCGGCGGCATCTTCCCCGGGCGGCGCCATCCTCCGGGAGGACGCCGCCCTCCGACCCTGGTCGGCTACGCCCCCGCCGCCCGATCCGCCCGCTGCGCGTCGAGCGCACGGCGGGCGGAGTCGCGGCTCTCGACCACGAGGCGGCGCAACGCCGGCACCCGATCGCCCAGCGCCTCGAGGAAGGCGTCGGTGCGTGCGAGCACGTCCACCCCGTAGGCGTTGTCGATGTCAGCGAGCTGGCTCGGGTAGAGACCGCTGACGATGTTCTGCGCGATCTCGTTGGTGCGGTGGTCCCACACCTTCTCGATCGCATCGAAGTAGGGCTCGACGAACGGCACCAGCAGCTCGCGGTCGGCCGAGCGGCCGAAGCCCCCGATCACCGCCGCCTGCACCGCGTTGGGCAGCTTGTCGTCCTCCACCACGTCGCGCCACGCAGCCGCCTTGGCGTCCGCGTTCGGCAGCGCCGCGCGGGCGCTGGCTGCAGCGCGCTGACCGGCCGCCGTGCCATCGCTGGCCAGCTCGGTAGCGATGTCGTCCTCGGACGCGGCACCGGCGGAGGCGAGCCCGGCGAGCAGGTCCCAGCGCAGATCGGTGTCCACCACGAGACCGGGCACGTCCTCGGCGCCGTCGAGCAGCGCCCGAAGCCTCGCCGTCTGCTCCTCGGTCTCGGCGCGGCCGGCGAACGCCTTGACGAACTGGAGCTGGCTGTCGGAGCCGGCCTCGGCCGCGACCGCGAGCTCCCACAGCCGGTCGGCCACGCGCGTGGACAAC
This sequence comes from Pseudactinotalea sp., assembly GCF_048594945.1. Classification (NCBI taxonomy): domain Bacteria; kingdom Bacillati; phylum Actinomycetota; class Actinomycetes; order Micrococcales; family Cellulomonadaceae; genus Pseudactinotalea; species Pseudactinotalea sp. The sequence goes on from NZ_JBMDXJ010000422.1 coordinate 9,631, forward strand.
TCGTCCCGAACCCGGGGGTCGACGTAGTGGTCGACCGTGCTGGCGAGCTGGCGCAGCAGCACCATCACCACGGTGGAATCGGTCTCGCTCGCGATGTTGCCCAGGACCAGGTCCACGAACAAGCGACCCGGCGTCTCGCCGTCGCGAGTCATGTCCCACGCGCCCGCCAGCACCAGGGTGCGGGGGAGCGAATCGGTGAAGCCCGAGAGGTGCTGGGTGGCCGCGGTCAGGGACTCGTGGTCCAGGCGCACCTTGGCGTACGCGAGGTCGTCGTCGTTGACGAGCACGATGTCGGGCCGATCCAGGCCCACGAGCTGCGGCACGGGGGTGGCGGCGCCGTCGATGTCGAGCTCGATGTGCTGGGTGCGCGTCAGGGTGCCGTCAGGCTGCACGTCGTAACCGCCCACCGCGAGACGGTGCGGCCGCAGCGAGGACATCTCCTGCGGGGTCTCCTGGCGGATCGTGAAGCTCGAGATCCGGCCCTGGCTGTCGGTCTCGATCTCCGGGCGCAGCAGCGTGACGCCGGCCTCCTCGAGCCACACCTTCGACCACGCCGACAGGTCGCGCCCACTCGTGGCCTCCAGCTCGACCAGCAGGTCACGCAGCTCGGTGTTGCCGTACGCGTGCTTCTTGAAGTACTGCTGCACACCGGCAAGGAACGCATCTTGCCCCACCCACGCGACCAGCTGCTTGAGCACCGAGGCACCCTTGGCGTAGGTGATGCCGTCGAAGTTGACCTCCACGGCCTCGAGATCGACCATGTCGGCCACGATCGGGTGCGTCGAGGGGAGTTGGTCCTGCCGGTAGGCCCAGGACTTCTCCAGCGAGGAGAACGTGGTCCACGCCTGGGTCCACCGGGTGGCCTCGGCGGTCGCGAGGGTGGAGGCGTACTCGGCGAAGGACTCGTTCAGCCACAGATCGTCCCACCAGCGCATCGTTACCAGGTCGCCGAACCACATGTGCGCGAGCTCGTGCAGGATCGTGACCACCCGGCGCTCCACGGTCGCCTCGGTGGGCTTGGACCGGAACACGTAGTTCTCCACGAACGTGACGCAGCCGGCGTTCTCCATCGCACCCGCGTTGAACTCCGGCACGAACAGCTGGTCGTACTTGGCGTACGGGTACGGCATGTCGAACGCCTTCTCGTAGAAGGCGAAACCGGCCGTGGTGATGTCCACGATGTTCTGGGTGTCGAGGTGCTCGGCGAGCGAGGCTCGGCAGAACACTCCGAGCGGGATCTCACGGCCATCGCTGCTCGTGAGCGTGCTGGTCTCTCGGTGGTAGGGGCCGGCCACGATGGCGGTCACGTAGCAGGGGAGCACGGGCGTGGGCTCGAACGACCAGACAGCGGTGCCCTCACCCGCGTGGGTCGGCTCCGGGGCGGGGGAGTTGGAGATCACCTGCCAGTGGTCCGGCGCCGTGACCGTGAACGTGAAGGTGGCCTTCAGGTCAGGCTGCTCGAACACCGCGAAGACCCGGCGGGTGTCGGCGACCTCGAACTGCGAGTACAGGTACACCTCGTCGTCCACGGGGTCCACGAACCGATGCAGACCCTCGCCGGTGTTCATGTAGGCGCCGTCGGCCACCACACGGAGCTCGTTCTCCTCCGCGAGGTTCTCGAGCTGGATCCGCGAGTCGCCGAACACCTCGGCGGGATCGAGCGAGACGCCGTTGAGCACCACCTCGTGCACCACGGAGGCGATCAGGTCGATGAACGTCGACGCCCCGGTCGTCGCGGAGAACCTCACCACTGTGGTCGAGCCGAACACGTCCGCTCCCCGGGTCAGGTCGAGCTCGACGTCGTAGCTGTGGGTGCGGACGACGGCGGCGCGTTCGGCCGCCTCGGCGCGGGTGAGGTTCTCTCCGGGCACGGGTGGGCTCCTTGATCAGACGTCAGGTGTGCCTGCGATCCTGCCACGTGGACACCTGCTCGCCTCACGGTGATGACCGGCGGAGGTGCCCGCTGGCTCGAGCCTGCGCTGTTCGCCGGGCTCGGGGCCACAACCCGATCCAGAGGCCGCCCGAGACCAGGGCAAGCCCCCACCAGGTCGCCGGTGCGGGCAGGCTGCCGACGAGCGCCGCGGACGCGAGTGCCGCGCTGACGGGTGCGACGCCCGTGAGCAGCCCGGCACGCGCCGAGCCGAGCCGCTGCACCGCGCTGTACCAGAGCACGAACGCCACCGCCGTCACCGCGATGGCGAGGTACGCAGTCGCGAGGTGTTGCGGCGCAGTCAGCCGCAGCACCGCCGTCGGCCCCTCGAATCCCACGCCGATGAGCGCGAAGGCGGCCGCGGCGATCGCGGTGGTCCAGATGGAGACGCCGACCGGGCCGTGGCGGCGGAGGACCGGCACCGCAAGCAGCGTGAACCCCGCTTCGCAGGCGAGCACCAGCAGTGCCCAGCCCAGTCCCCCGGCATCGCTTCGCCCGACTCCGTGCACGATGGCGGCGCCGGCGGTCACGATGCCCGCCGCGGTGAGCATGCGGATCGATGGCCGGCTGCCCTCCAGCAGTGGGCCGAGGATCCCCAGCACGATCGGGACGCTGGCGATGGCGACTGCGAGCACTGCGGGCTCGGCGTGCTTGGAGCCCTCGACGAGCGCGACGTTGAAGAGCACCAACCCGGTCGCGGCGACTCCGACGAGCCACGCCCACTCGGTCCCGGTAGGTCGGTGAACGCGGACGCCACGCAGCCGTGCCCAGCCAGCGATGAGGAGGCAGGCGAGCAGGTAGCGCGCGGCCTGCGCGGTGTGCATGGGAGCGTCGACCAGGAGTGCGCTCACGGCGACGCTGCCGCCGACGAAGACCATCCCGAGCGCGCCCTGTGCCGACGCGACCATCGACCCACGCTCGTGCGAGCCGGGACCTGCTCGCTCACTCGTGAACTGCACCCGCTGGACCATGCCACCAGCGTGTGGCCGAACTTGGACTGATGACAGGTCCAATCTGTGTCTAGTATTCAGGTCCAAAGCGCCGATACGTCGCTGGGAGAGCGGGATGGTGGGATCGGACTTTCTGGCGCTGGACATCGGCGCCGCGCCCGCACGCGGACGCGCTGCCTGGCTGGCCACCAAGATCCGCGCCGCGATCGACGACGGGCGGCTACGCGCCGGCGACCGGTTGCCCGCCACCCGTGTGCTCGCCGCCGATCTCGGAGTCTCACGCGGCGTGGTCGTTGCCGCGTACGAGCGTCTGGCCGGGCAGGGTCTCGTCCTGGGCCGCACCGGCGGCGGCACCGCCGTCACCACGACCGGTGCCGCGCTCGCTTCCGGTCGCGCTGACCGGGTACTGCTTCGCCGGCCCGCAGCCTCGACGGACCTCGACCTCTCGCCCGGGGTCCCGGACCTGTCGGCGTTCCCGCGCTCGGCGTGGCTGCGTGCCGAGAAGGCCGTGCTCGCGCAGGCACGCGCGACCGACCTCGGATACGGAGACGTGCGCGGTCACGTCGCTCTCCGCACCGCTCTGTCCCGCTGGCTCGCCCGTACTCGCGGTGTGCGCGTGGAGCCCGACGGCGTCGTGGTCGTCGCCGGCGTTGCGCAAGCACTGGCGTTGCTCTGGCGTGTGCTGGGTGCGCGGGGCGTGACCGAGGCGGCGGTCGAGGACCCAGGTTCGAGAGGCGCCCGTGAACAGCTGGAGAGCTGGGGCATCCACGCCGTCGGGGTACCGGTCGACGCCGATGGCGCGCGGATCGAACGGATCCCCGACGGTGTCACGACGGTGATGCTCACACCGGCACACCAGTTCCCCGTCGGTGTCGTCCTGGCTCCGGAGCGCCGGCGAGCGCTGCTGGATCGTCTGGTCGCGACCGGCGGGCTGCTCGTGGAGGATGACTACGACGCTGAGCACCGCTACGACCGTCCGCCGGTCGTCGCATTGCAGGGAGCGGCGCCCGACCATGTGGCACACACCGGCAGCACGTCGAAGACGCTGGCCCCGGGGATGCGGCTGGGCTGGCTGGTGCCACCGCCCCGGCTGCTCGACGAGCTCGTCCAAGCTCGGCATGACGCCGACCTCGGGAGCCCAGCGCTGCCGCAGCTCGTGCTGGCGCGCCTGCTGGACAGCGGCGACTACGACACCCACCTGCGGCGCGTGCGCCGGCGGCAGCGGCTGCGGCGCGATGCCGTGGTCGAGTCGGTGCGGCGCCACCTACCCAGAGCCGAGGTGACCGGGGTGGCGGCGGGCCTCCACGTGCTCGTCCTGCTGCCGCACGAGGTCGACGACGTCACCGTGGCACAGAGGGCAGCCTCAAGCGGAGTCATCGTCCATCCGCTCTCGCGGCACCGCCTCCGCCACGACCCCCAGCATCGCCCGGGCCTTGTGCTCGGGTACGCCGCCCACCCACCCGACCGGCTCGACGCCGCCATTCGAGCGATCGGTGAGGCGATCCGCTGATCGAGACGGTGCCCCCGAGCGGGAACAACGATCGCCTGGGGTGGTTGGATCTGTCGAGGCACCCGACCTGATCGAGAGGACCACCATGAGCTCCGAGGTAACCACACCCACCACCACCGCCGTCGCCGACTTCTGGTTCGACCCCACCTGCCCGTGGGCGTGGATGACCTCCCGCTGGATCAGCGAGGTCGAGAAGGTCCGTGACGTCACCGTGCGGTGGCACGTGATGAGCCTGTCCGTGCTCAACGAGGGCCGCGACGAGCTCTCCGAGGAGTACAAGAAGGGGCTCGCCGAGGGCTGGGGCCCGGTGCGTGTGATCATCGCCGCGCAGCAGCGGCACGGCGAGGAGTACGTCAAGCAGCTCTACGATGCGGTCGGTACGCGGATCCACCCGCAGGGCCGCCGCAAGGAGGAGGGCCTGAAGCCGCTCGTCGTCGAGGCACTCGCCGAGGTGGGGTTGCCTGCGGACCTGATCGAGGTCTGGGACAACACCCCCGGCGACGACGTCGATGTCGCCCTGCGCGCCTCGCACAGCGAAGGCATCACCCAGGTCGGTGAGGACGTGGGCACCCCGATCGTCGCGTTCAACGGCACCGCGTTCTTCGGCCCCGTGATCACTCCCGCGCCCAAGGGTGAAGAGGCCGGCAAGCTCTGGGACGGCGCCGTGCTCGTCGCGGGCTACCCGGGTTTCTACGAGATCAAGCGCACGCGCACGCAGGGCCCGATCTTCGACTGACGAACCCTGATCGTCGCTGGCTCGCCGGTTCGCGTACCTTAGGGGTGCTCGAACGAGGAGAGGCTGACCCCGATGCCCGCTGCCCGCCGCCTGGGACCCCTGGCGATCACGCTCATCGTGATCGACGTGGTCCTCATCGGCGTGCTGATCTTCCTGTTCGTCACGGCCCCGGACCGACCGGACGACAGGCCGGACGACGGCTCCACCAGTGCGACCGCGGGCGAGCCCACCGAGGAGCCGACGTCGCCGACCTCGACGCAGGCCGTCACCGCCCCGGATGACGCTCTCGATCTGGCCGAGTTCCAGACCCCAAGCGGCAACATCTGGTGCACGATCACCGATGCCGCTGCGACCTGCCAGATCGACCAGATCGAGTATCAACCCCCTCAGATCGACGGCTGCGCCGACAACGATCTCGCGGGCAAGGTCATCCAGGTCACGACCGAAGGCGCCGAGTACCCCTGCCCCGAGGGTGACATCGGCGGCGCAGCACCGGGCGACCGGACCGTGCTCGAGTACACCCCTGAGCAGACCACCGCGGTCGGTGACTTCATGTGCACCTCGACCACCAACGGCGTGCGGTGCGTCAACCTCAGTACCGGCGCCAGCTTCACGATCACCAGGAACGGCCCGAGCCTCGGCTGAGTCTCACCATCCGGAACGTCCCGGCGGCGACGTCGCCACCGGGAGCGAACCTGGTCGAATGGTCCCGTGACCACCGAGATCGCCCGCACCCGCACCCGCGCCGCCGGCGCCGGTCGTGGCATGCGTCTCTGCGAGATGTGTACCTGCTCCTGACCCAGCAGCCCACACATCTCGACGCAGACCTCGGAGCACCACATGGCCGTCACCACCGGCACCACCTGGGACATCGTCCTCAGCAACGCCCCCGTCAGCACCACCCCGCGCGCAGCGGTCTCGCCACGCGCCGCCTACCAGGCCGCCCTGTACGGGCGCGCCGTCCTCGTGGACCTGCGCACCGCCCGCCGTCGCGACCGCGATGGTGACCTCCCTCCGGAGGTCGCGACCGTCGTCGTCGACCGGCTCGAACTCGGTGTCTGGTTGCGTGAGTCGCTCGCCTCCCGGGTGTTCCTCGTGGACGACGACGGCGCCCGGGCCGGTCGGTTGGCCCGCGGCGGCGATCCTCGGGTCACCTCGGTCGAGGGCGGCTTCACCGGCTGGCTTGCGGCGGGGCTCCCGGCCGCGTAGACACGGCGCATGACCCGACGCATCGTCATCACCGGCGGCGGCACCGGCTTCGGTCGTGCCGCCGCGTTCCGGCTGCTGCCCGAGAGCCCTTCGTTCGCCCTGGTGGGACGCCGGCTGAGCGTGCTGGAGCAGACCGCCGCGGACCTCCGGGCCGCCAACCCCGAGGTCGACGTCACCGTGCACACCGCTGACCTCAGCGATCCGGTAGCCGTGGGTAATGCCGCCGCGGAGATCAGCAGCGGACCCACCGTGGACGTGCTGTTCCTCAACGCCGGCGGCAACTTCGGAGTGGGCGGCCGTGACGATCTGGCCGGCGTCGCCGAGTCCTGGCGCGCCGACTTCGAGGGCAACGTGCTCACCACCGTGCTGCTCGCCCACGCGCTGCGCTCCCACCTGACCTCACCGGGCGCCCGCGTGGTCGCGATGAGCTCGGTCGCCGCGATTCGCGGCTCCGGCGCCTACGGCGCCGCCAAGGCCGCCGTGAACGCCTGGATGTGGTCGGAGGCCAGTGCGCTCGCGACGTCGGGGATCACGGTCAACGCCGTCGCCCCCGGGTTCGTGCCTGACACCGACTTCTGGCGCGAACGTGTCGCCGCCGACCCGAAGGTGGCGCAGTCGCGCGTGGCGCAGATCCCGATGGGTCGGCCAGGCACACCCGAGGAAGTGGCCGAGGCTGTGGCCTATCTCGCCTCGCCCGAGGCGGGGTGGACCACCGGGCAGATCCTGCAGGTCAACGGGGGGACGACGCTCGGGCGAGGCTGAGGGCAGGCCACCCTGCGGGCCGAACAGGTGGTTCTGCACGCTATGGGGCTGGTTTCCGGGCAGAACCTCCTGCTCGGCGGGAGGGGAGCGTGGTCGCTAGGCGCGAACCACTGGCTCGTGGCCCGTGAGCGCCTCCGGGAGGCCCTGGACGCCGTCGGCGCCGGTGGGCACGGCGGTGCTGGAACCTGACAGGTCGCCGTCGATGGGCTCGGCGCGGCCGCCGAGGTGGGCGGCGAGGAAGTTCTCCGCGATCGCGTTGAACGCCTTGCTGTTCTCCGGGCGGTGGAAACCGTGACCCTCGTCCGGGAACAGCACGTACGTGACCGGGATGCCGTTGTGGGTCATCGCCTCGACGATCTGATCGCTCTCGGCCTGCTTGACGCGCGGGTCGTTGGCGCCCTGACCGATCAGCAGGGGGCGCACGATCTGCTCGGCTCTGGTGAGCGGTGACCGCTCGGTCAGCAGGGCCCGGCCCTCCTCGGTCCGCGGGTCGCCCACGCGGCGCGCGAGCTGCTCGAACATCGGCTTCCAGTAGGGCGGGATCGTCTCGAGCAGCGTGTGCAGGTTCGACGGACCCACGATGTCGACCCCGCACGCGAAGACCTCCGGCGTGAAGGCCAGCCCGGCGAGCGTGGCGTAGCCGCCGTAGCTGCCGCCCATCACCGCGACCCGGTCCGGGGTGGTGACGCCGTGTGCCACGGCCCAGTCGACGGTGTCCAGCAGGTCGTCGTGCATCGTGGCGCCCCACTGCTGGTCTCCCGCGTTGGTGAACGCCTTCCCGAACCCGGTGGAGCCGCGGAAGTTCGTCTGCAGCACCGCGTAACCGCGGTTGGCGAGCCACTGCGCCCAGGAGTCGTAGCCGAAGGTGTCGCGCGCCCACGGGCCACCGTGAACGAACAGCACCATCGGCACCGCGGTGCTCGCGCGACCATCCACATCGAGCGTCACACCGGCCGGCAGCGTCAGGTAGCTGGGGAGTGTCAGCCCGTCCCGGGCCGGGATCTCCACGCCGGTCATCGTGACCAGCGGGGCGCCGTCCAGCGCGGGGCGGCCGCTGAACAGGTACTCGATCTCGCCGGAGGCACGGTGATACAGGTGATAGGCGAGCGGGGTGTCGGGAGCCGAGTAGGCGATCACCCAGGTGGTGTCGTCGAGCGTGCGGGTGTTGACCGCGGCATCGCCGGGACCGAGAGTGCGGAGCCGCTCCAGGTCGGTGGACACCGTCTCGTCGATGACCGCCCACTCCGGCTCCAGGTAGGTGACGCCCACCGCCTGCACCACGCCGGACCTCGGGTGCACGAGCAGCCGACCCTGCACATCCGCGCGCGGGTCGGCGTGCACCACGGAGCGCTCGTTGCTCGCGACATCGAGGGCGACCAGCGCCGCCGTCTCGCGGTCGCGCGAGTCGAGCATGTACAGCACAGAACCATCCGCGGTGAGGGCGAGCGGCGCCGTCGAGAGCGCGTCCTCGAAGCCGATCTCCTCCGCGACCTTCCAGCCCTCGGGGGTGCGTGCGAGCAGGTCCATGCCGGCGTCCGGGCGCTGGCGCAGGGCGTAGCGCACCTCGTAGCGGTCGTCGGCGAGGTAGCCGAGAAAGCCCTCGGTGTTCTGCTCCACGAGGGTGCGCTCACCGGTGGCGAGATCCACGCGGTACAGGTCGTGCAGCTCGGGGTCGCGGTCGTTCATGCCGATGAGGACCTCGTCGGGAACGAGGTGGCTGACGCCGGCGATGTCGGCGGTGGTGCTCTCGAACGGGGTGAGGTCGAGCGGGTCGCCACCGGTGACGTCCACCCGGAAGGCGTGGAAGTCCTCGTCGCCGCCGCTGTCGCGCAGGTAGAGGAGCACATCGGGGCGGTAGCTCCAGAAGTAGGCGCGGATGCCCCGCGCGGTGTCACGCGTGACCGGGCGGGCCGACGCCAGGTCATCTGCGGGTGCGACCCACACGTTCAGCACGCCGTCGACCGGCGCCAGCCACGACAGGTGCCGCCCGTCGGGGCTGATCTGGACCGACGCACGTTCGGGGTTGCCGAACAGGGCGTCGCGGGGGATGAGGGCGGTCTGGGGCGCATCGGTGGACGTCACCACAGCAGTATCGCTGGTGCGGCATGATGACGCTCATGCGTCTGCACATCGCCGCCGATCACGCGGGCTTCGAGCTGAAGACCGCACTCACCGAGCACCTGCGCGCCTCCGGGCACGAGGTCATCGACCACGGGGCTCACGAGCTCGACCCGCTCGACGACTACCCCTCGTTCTGCTTCGCCGCCGCCGAGGCGGTCGTGGCCGAGCCGGGCAGCCTCGGCATCGTCATCGGCGGTAGCGGGAACGGCGAGCAGATCGCTGCCAACAAGGTCCGCGGGGTGCGCTGCGCGCTCGCGTGGAACCCCACCACGGCGCAGCTCGGCCGCCAGCACAACGACGCCAACGTGGTCGGCATCGGCGCCCGACAGCACAGCCAGGCGGAGGCGTTCGCGATCGTGGATGCGTTCGTGGCCGAGCCGTTCTCCGGCGACGAGCGGCACCAGCGCCGCATCGACGAGGTCGGCGCCTACGAGACCGCGCGCGGCTGAGCCGCCTGCGCGCCCGCACCGCCCCGGGCGCCGAGATCGTCGATCGGCGCCGAACTCGTAGATCCAGAACGACGATCTCGGCGCGGAACTACGATCTCGGGGCTGGGGTGTCGGTGTTGCCTGCGGCGCGTGCCTGCAGCCGCCGGCTCAGCATCGCCAGGGCCGCGTTGAGCGGCACCAGCACGCCGGTGGCGATCGGCATGATCGCCGTGAGCGCCACACACAGGCCGAAGACGACGGCGGTCGCCACCAGCCACGCCGCCTCCACGTAGGGGCTGGGTCGCCCGCCCGTGCGAACCACGGCGGAGCGCGCCGCCTCGCCGGCGCGCGTGTGGGCCTTGAGGGTGTCGCGCAGTCGGCCGGACCGCACACTGGTCACGAGCAGGCTCGGCACCAACCACCCCAGCGCCGCTGTGAGGCCGCGAAGCCCGATCGGTCCGGGGACCAGCCATGCGACCAGCAACGCCAAGATCGGCGAGACCGCAGCCGTGGCGATCGCGCCACCGATGACACCGGTCGTCGCGGTGGCGCTTCGGCGCATCACGAGGAAGACGACCAGGCCGATCCCGGTCGCCACCAGCCAGGCTGCCGCGCCGTGGAAACCGGCCGTGGGTGCCCCCCACGTGCGCCAGGTCAGCAGACTCACGACCGCGAGCGCGGCCACACCCACGCCGCACACCGCCAGCGTGGACCGCAACAAGTCGCGCCGATACGCCTCCACGAGCGGTTGCTCGTCCACGTGCTGGTGCGGCACCGAGTCGTCGCAGTGCTCGCAGACGTAGGGCTCAGTCGCTGCGTTCTCGTCGGCCGTGCTCACGACAAGCGATCATAGGTGGGTGCTGCCACCACCCGACGACTACGCCGAGCTCGTCCTCGACGTGGTCGCCACCGTGCCCGAGGGCCGCGTCACCAGCTACGGGGCGGTCGCCGCCGCCGTGCGCGAGGTGACCGGGCGGGGGAGTGCGCGCGTGGTCGGGCGGGTGATGGCCCACTACGGCAGCGAGGTGTGCTGGTGGCGGGTGGTGACTGCCTCCGGGGCCCTTGCCGAGCGGGTCGCTGCCGAGCAGCGCGCCCGACTGCGCGCCGAGGACGTGCCGTTCGTCGGCGACCCGCCACGCGTCGACATGAAGCGGGCCGCCTGGCAGCCCCGTCCGCCTCAGATGTAGATCGCGGGGTCGGTAAGGTCCTCGCGAACCGCAGGCGCGACCTTCTTGGGCTTGCCGGGCACCCCTACCACCACGGCGCCCGCCTCGACGTCCTTGACGACGACGGCGTTGGCACCCACTTGCACGTCGTCACCGATCGTGATCGGGCCGAGCACCTTCGCACCGGCACCGATGACGACCCGGTCACCGATCGTGGGGTGGCGTTTGCCGTGGCTCATCGAGCGACCGCCGAGCGTCGAGGTGTGGAACATCAGCACGTCGTCGCCGATCTCGGCGGTCTCGCCGATGACCACGCCCATGCCGTGGTCGATGAAGAAGCGCCTGCCCAGCCGGGCACCGGGGTGGATCTCCACCCCGGTGACCAGCCGGACGAACTGCGACAGCAGTCGCGCCGGGAAGCGCAGCAGTGGCGACGTGACCCACAACCGGTGCGCGACACGGTGGGCCCAGAGCGCGTGCACACCCGGGTACAACAGCGCGACCTCCACGAAGGTACGAGCGGCGGGGTCACGCCGTCGTGCCGTCTCCAGGTCCTCCCGGACGAGACCGAGCAGGGGAAGGTGATGGGTCGCGCTCACTGGTGCTGCTCAGGCCTCGGCGAGATCCGCGAAGAGGATCGTCGACAGGTAGCGCTCACCGAAGCTCGGGACCACGACGACGATCGTCTTGCCGGCGTTCTCCGGGCGCTGCGCGACCTGAGTCGCGGCGTGGATCGCGGCACCGGAGGAGATGCCCACGAGCAGGCCCTCCTCGGCGGCGGCGCGGCGGGCGACCTTGACGGCGGTCTCGGCGTTGACGTCGATGACCTCGTCGTACACCGAGGTGTCGAGGATCTCCGGCACGAAGTTCGCGCCGATGCCCTGGATCTTGTGGGGGCCGGGCTGGCCGCCGTTGAGGATCGGGGACTCCTCGGGCTCGACGGCGATGATCTTCACCTCGGGCTTCTTGGCCTTGAGCACCTGGCCCACGCCCGTGATGGTGCCGCCGGTGCCGATGCCGGCGACCACGATGTCGACGGCCCCGTCGGTGTCGTTCCAGATCTCCTCGGCCGTGGTCTTGCGGTGGATCTCCGGGTTCGCCTCGTTCGCGAACTGGCGGGCGAGGATCGAGCCGGGGCGTTCGGCGGCGATCTCGTCGGCGCGGTTGACGGCGCCCTTCATGCCCTCGGACCCCGGCGTCAGCACCAGCTCGGCGCCGAACGCGCGCAGCAGCATCTTGCGCTCGTTGGACATCGTCTCCGGCATCGTCAGCACCACGTTGTAGCCGCGGGCCGCACCGACGAACGCCAGCGCGATGCCGGTGTTGCCTGAGGTGGCCTCCACGATGGTGCCGCCGGGCTGCAGCTGGCCAGAGGCCTCGGCCGCGTCGATGATCGCCACACCGATGCGGTCCTTGACCGAGTTGGCAGGGTTGTAGAACTCGAGCTTCGCGAGGACGGTCGCGCCTGCGCCGTCGGTGACCTTGTTGAGGCGGACCAGCGGGGTGTTGCCGATCAGCTGGGTCGCGTCGTCATAGATGCGTGCCATGGGGTTCCTTACGAAAGGCGTGAGTGGCGTACGGGGTCACGATCCCATGACGCACTCGTGCCGAGTGTGTGGATCGGGGCCGTCTCACTCTGCAGGACTGCTGCGTCTCGTCCTGTCGGCGAGCGTATTGAGCAGGGCGGCGGCCTGTGCCGCGCGGTCGACGGTGACCACCACGCGGCGGTCTCCCGTGCGCTCCACCTCGAAGGCCTCGCCGCGCCGGGAGACGAAGCCGAGCGCTCCGTTGTAGCCCACCCGCATGCCCCAGCCGCCGAACTCCTTGATCGGATTGACCTCGGTGACGTCGGCGCGCACGATCTCGTCGGCAGGCACGTGGTAACGCGGCCGGCCGAGGACGCTCCGCAGCGTCAGGCCGGATCGGTCCACCTGGACCCGCCATCCTGTCGCTACGAGGAACACGGCACCGATGAGGGCAGGGAAGACGAGCAGCCACCACTCGCCGGTCAGCACACCCATCGCGATCGCCATGGCCAGCAGCAGCCCGATCACACCGACAGGGAAGCCGACCGGGATGGACGGCAGCGGAGCCGACCACACGGCAGAGGTGCCCTCCGGGAGCGGAAGGCGAGCTGCGTCGTCGGGCACTGCCTCGGTCGAGGGAGAGGGCGCATCGCGCCCGGCGAGCCAGGTCGCGAGGACGCCGATCGCGACGGCGGCCAGGATCGGCACGACGATGGCGGCGCCGGGGGAGGAGATCGCGTAGGCGTCGGGGGCGTCGAGCTGGATGGCGGTGGTGCCGACGCCGATCCCGGCCATCATGGCCGCCATGCCGGCGGACATCCCGACCATGCCACGGCGTGCGGCGCCCCTGACGACCAGCGCGAGCACGATCGCAGGGAGGCAGAGCGATGCGCTCAGGATCGCGAACGGCAGCAGGTGGCTCGAGAAGGACCCGACGCGGTCCACCCCGTCGACGCCCCAGTGGAGGGCCATCGGGTCGGGCAGGCGTTCGCGCCACGAGAGCATGAGCGCGAAGCTGGCGGTCACCATGACGACGGGCAGTAGTGCGCCCAGCAGGGCTGCGCGGGTTCGGATGGTCATTGGTCCTCCTCGGTGAGCATGGCGGCCAGGGTCGCGGGTTGGACGCCGAGGCGCTGGGCCTCGGCGCGCACGGCCGCGACCTGCTCGCGCAGGCGGTCGTAGTCGCGGGCGGCGGCGGGACTCACGGTCGCGCCGCGGCCACGGTGCAGATCGACGATGCCCTCGTCGCGCAGGTCGCGGTAGGCGTGCAGGACCGTGTTGACGTTGAGGTCCAGTGCCTCGGCGAGATCACGAGCGGCGGGGAGCCGTTCCCCCGGCGCGACCTCGCCCCTGACGACAGCGAGGCGCACCGCGGCCGCGACCTGCTCGAAGAGCGGTCGGGGCTGCGAGGGGTCGATGGTGATGAGCACGATCCCAGGCTACTTGTAATAGTCCAACTAGCACAAGTCCTACTCCCCGAGCATGCGTCCCGTTGCCATGAGATGGATGCCCTGAGCCACACCGAAGA
>NZ_JBMDXJ010000423.1:0-11441 GCF_048594945.1 Pseudactinotalea sp.
CTGGCGTGCCGTTGGTGTCCCTTCCTCGACGCTGGGCCTCGCCCAGGCCCGCGGCGGCGTGACTCAGCTGCCATGTCGGCACGCCAGTCACGCCACGGTGGCCTTCGGCGTGACAGAGGTGCCGAAACGGCACACCAGTCACGCTTCAGGGCCCGAATGGGCTCCCGTGAGGATCGGTGATGAAGCGCGCGGCAACGCCGGGGTTCAGCAGCTGCTCCGACACGTTGGACAACACCGACGACGACTGGCTCTACGAACGCCACCACCACCAGCCAGTGGACGAACGTGTGCACGCTCGGGAAGATCCGCGGCACGACCTGTGCGCAGGTAGACGGACAGAACCGGTGCGGCACGTATGTCAACCACACGGTGGCGTCCTGCCAGATGGTGTTCGCGACCGACCGCATGGCGTGCAGCTGGGGGACAGTGGTGGATCCTGGTACTGCGGCGCCGACGCCTACGGGATCACGTCCGGCTGGCACGTATTCGTGGTCAATGGCGTGGCGGACAACCATCGCGGTCTTCACACCATCGAAGACCGCGTTCGCGGCCCTCTCCGTCAGGCTCAAGACCACCGGGAACCCGGGGGCCTCGTGCGACGAGCGACACCTTCGACTGGCGGTCGGCCCCCCACACGTGCCCCACCCCGGTGGTTGGTCCGTGGCGCAGCCGCCACGCTCCTCACCCCGCTGGCGGCACTCGCATCCGCTGGCGTGCTGCTGACCTCGGGGTCCTGCGACGAGGTAAGTTGCCGAGTTGTGCGCGCAGCGAGGATCCACGGCAGACGAGACCTCCGGCTCGAGGAGCTCCCCGATCTCCTCCCCGAGCCCGGCCAGGTTCGGCTCCGGCCGGCCTACGTGGGCATCTGCGGCTCCGACCTGCACTACTTCTCTGACGGCGCGGCGGGCATCTTCAGGATCGTCGAGCCGCTGATCCCCGGCCACGAGATGTCCGGGACAGTGGACCTCGATCCCTCCGGACGATGGGCACCCGGGACCCCGGTGACCGTCCACCCCGCGACCTGGGGGCCACCTGGGCAAGGGCCACGCCCCACGTGGCCGGGCGGCACCTTCCTCGGCAGCGCCTCCACGTCGCCTCACACCCAGGGCGCGATGGCGGAGCACCTCGTCGTCACGGCGGATCAGGTCAGGCCGCTGCCGGGGGGACTTCCGCTCCGCCGGGCCGCGCTCGTGGAGCCGTTGGCGGTGGGGCTGCACGCGATCACGGTCGCCGGCGGCGTCGAGGGGCGTTCCGTGCTCGTGTCCGGGTCGGGACCGATCGGTCTGCTCGCAGCCGCCGGTGCGCTGGCTGCCGGCGCCTCCGAGGTGTGGTGCGCGGACGTGCGGCCCGGCCCGCTGGACCGTGCCCGCACGCTCGGCGTCACCGAGGCCATCGACGTCTCCGCCGAGACGCTCCCCGAGTCCCGGTTCGACATCGTCCTCGAGTGCGCCGGTCTCCCCCAGACCCTGAACGCACTGCTCCGCGCGTGCGCTCGTGGCGGCAGCCTCGTGCAGGTCGGCAACGTGCCGAACGAGGACCGGCCGGTCAACCTCGCGCCGATCGTCAGCAAGGAGATCCAGCTCCGCGGCACGTTCCGCTACGACGACGAGATCGACCAGGCGATTGCCATGCTCGCCGCGACGCCGTCGATCGAGCAGGTGATCACGCACGAGCGCGCACTCGACGACGTCCTCGACGGATTCGCCGTGGCCGCCGACTCCGACGCCTCAGGCAAGGTGCTCGTGCGGATCGACTGATCCCCGGGGCAGTCAGGCCGGATCTGTGGCCGGAGCCGGCAGCGCCGATCTCGGCGCCAGCAGCGCCCCGACCACGGCGACGGCAACCAGGCCGGCCAGCAGCGTGGTGTAGCCGCCCTGCAGCGCGAGCACCGCCGAGAGCGCACCGCCCACGGCGATGAGCAGCGCGGTCGTGAGGTTGTCGAGGATCTGTGCTGCGGCAGTGTTGAAGCCGACCTCGCCGTGGGCCGAGTGCCCCATCACGAGCAGCGAGACCGCCGGCATGCCGAGCCCCATGCCCAGCCCACCGACCACCTGCGCCAGCACAGTGACCACGGGCGGCAGCAGTCCGACGGTCACCAGGGCCACGATCACCACACTGACGGCGAGCAGCCCGAAGCCGATGCGCAGCAGCAGCTGCCGCGGCACGTGCGGGCGGCCGCCCTGCCAGGTCGACGCTGCCGACCAGCCGAGCGATCCTGCGATCAGCACGCCACCGGCCGCCCGCAGGGTCCAGTCGTACAGGTCGGTGAGCATGAGCGGCAGGAACGCGTTCATCGCGAAGAACGAGCCTGCGAGCAGCCCGCGGGCCAGCACCGCCGTGGCCACGCCGCGTGAGGCGATCAGCGTGCCGCGCGGCACAAGTTGCAGGACCGAGGGCACGAGCACCACGAGCGCGATGATGACCACCGGCAGCACAGCCAAGCCTGGTCGCTCACCGGCCCAGCTCAGCGCAGCCACGCCCACGGCGGCACCCGGGGCCGCGATCAGCAGCCATCGGCCGCCGTTGCCTGGCGCCTGCTCCTCACGAACCGGGCGCTCGCTGCCCGCCCGTCGCAGCGCCGTCGCCATCATCACCAGCGCCAGCACCGCGATCGGCGCGATCGCCAAGAACACCCAGTGCCACGACCATGTCTCCGTGATGTAGGCCGCGGCCGGCGGCCCCAGCAACGACGGCAGCACCCAGGCGGTCGCCGTCCAGCCGAACACGGCGGGGCGCAGGCTCGCCGGATACACCAACGCCACGAGTACGAAGATCGCGACCGTCAGCGCACCCGCGCCCAGTCCCTGCAGCACACGACCGACCAGCAACAACTCGAGCGTGCTCGCTGTGCCGGCCACAACGAGCCCGGCCGCGAACGCCGTGACGCCCGCGACCAGCGGCCCGGCCGGACCCCGCGCATCGGCCCAGCGTCCGCCGAGCACGGTCGCCAGCACCGAAGACGCGAGGAACGACACGAACGGCCACGCGTAGGTCTCCAGCGAGCCGACGTCGGCCATCACGTCCGGCATCGCCGTGCCGACGCCCATCCCCTCGAACGCGACCGAGGTGATAACCAGCAGGATCCCGAGGGTCGTCGGTGCCCGGCCGCCGGAGAAGACCGCCATCCGCCCGGTCGGCAGGGCGCCCCCGTCAGTCACGGGGACAGCCTGCCTCCTCGACCGGGGGCGCGGTCACGTCCGCGGCGGTCTCACGCGGAGACCAGCGACCTGAGCACGTACTGCAGGATGCCGCCGTTGCGGTAGTAGTCCGCCTCACCGGGGGTGTCGATACGGACGACGGCGTCGAACTCCACGAGCGTCCCGTCGCCCTTCGTGGCGGTCACCTTGACGGTGCCCGGGGTGCTCCCCTCGTTGAGCTCGGTCACGCCCGCGATGTCGAAGGTCTCGGTGCCGTCGAGCCCCAGCGATTCGGCGCTCTCCCCCGCCGGGAACTGCAGCGGGAGCACACCCATGCCGATGAGGTTCGACCGGTGGATCCGCTCAAAGCTCTCGGTGATGACCGCACGTACCCCCAGCAGCGCCGTGCCCTTGGCGGCCCAGTCGCGTGAGGAACCGGAGCCGTACTCCTTGCCGCCGAGCACCACCAGTGGGATGTTCTCGGCGGCGTAGGCCTGCGCGGCGTCGTAGATCGACGTCTGCTCACCGGTGAGGAGGTTCTTCGTGAAGCCCCCCTCGACGCCGTCGAGCAGCTGGTTGCGCAGCCGGATGTTGGCGAACGTGCCTCGGATCATCACCTCGTGGTTGCCGCGGCGGGAACCGTAGGAGTTGAAGTCCCGGCGCTCCACACCGTTCTCGGCGAGGTACCGGCCCGCGGGCGAGTCGGGCTTGATCGACCCGGCCGGCGAGATGTGGTCGGTGGTGACCGAGTCGCCCAGCTTGGCGAGCACCCGCGCACCGGCGATGTCGGTGACCGGAGCGGTCTCCATCGTCATGCCCTCGAAGTACGGAGGCTTGCGCACGTAGGTCGAGGCGTCGTCCCAGGCGAACACCTCGCCCTCGGGGGTGTCCAGGCCGCGCCACTGCTCGTCGCCGGCGTAGACGTCCGCGTAGTCGGCGGTGAACATCTCGCGGGTGATCGAGCTGTCGATCGTGGCCTGCACGTCGTCGGCGCTGGGCCAGATGTCGCGCAGAAACACCGGGGAGCCGTCCTCGCTGTGGCCGAGCGGTTCGTGCTCGAAATCGAACTCCATGGTGCCGGCGAGCGCGTACGCGATGACGAGCGGTGGCGACGCCAGGTAGTTCATCTTGACGTCGGGATTGATCCGGCCCTCGAAGTTGCGGTTGCCGGAGAGTACCGAGGCGACCGCGAGGTCGTGCTCGTTGACGACCTGGCTGACCTCGTCCGGAAGCGGCCCGGAGTTGCCGATGCAGGTGGTGCAGCCGTAACCCACGAGGTGGAAGCCGAGCTTCTCCAGGTACGGCCACAGGCCGGCCTTCTCGTAGTAGTTGGTCACCACCTGGGATCCGGGCGCCATCGAGGTCTTCACCCACGGCTTGCTGACCAGGCCCTTGTCCACGGCGTTCTTGGCGAGCAGGCCGGCTGCCATCATCACGCTCGGGTTCGAGGTGTTCGTGCACGAGGTGATCGAGGCGATCGCCACCGCACCGTGGAACAGCTCGTAGGTGCTCCCCTCGGGTGTGGTCACCGGGAAGGTCGGGCGTACCTGCGCACCCACGGCGGGGCTGTCGGAGGCCGGGAAGGACTCCTTCTCGGCCTCGTCCACGCCGTTGGCGAGCTGCGGGGCGTACACGAGCACGTCACGCTGGAACGCGGACTTGGCGTGCGACAGCTCGATCCGGTCCTGCGGCCGCTTCGGTCCGGCGATCGAGGGCACCACCGTGGACAGGTCGAGCTCGAGGTACTAGGAGAACATCGGCTCGGTGTAGCCGTCGGCGTGCGGGTCGAGCCACAAGCCCTGCTCCTTGGCGTACGCCTCCACGAGCGCCACCTGCTCGTCGCTGCGACCGGTCAGGCGCAGGTAGTCGAGCGTGATGTCGTCGATCGGGAAGATCGCCGCGGTGGAGCCGAACTCGGGACTCATGTTCCCGATGGTGGCGCGGTTGGCCAGTGGCACGCGGGCCACGCCCTCGCCGTAGAACTCCACGAACTTGCCGACCACGCCGTGCTGGCGCAGCATCTGGGTGATCGTCAGAACTACGTCGGTCGCGGTGACGCCGGCGGGGATGTCGCCGCTGAGCTTGAAGCCGACCACGCGCGGGATCAGCATCGACACCGGCTGACCGAGCATCGCGGCCTCGGCCTCGATGCCGCCGACGCCCCAGCCGAGCACGCCGAGCCCGTTGACCATGGTGGTGTGCGAGTCGGTGCCCACGCAGGTGTCCGGGTAGGCCTTCCCGTCGCGGATCATGACCACGCGGGCGAGGTACTCGATGTTGACCTGGTGCACGATCCCGGTGCCGGGCGGGACTACCTTGAAGTCGTCGAACGCCGTCTGGCCCCAGCGCAGGAACTGGTAGCGCTCGTGGTTGCGCTCGTACTCGATCTCGACGTTGCGCTGGAAGGCGTCCGAGCGGCCGAAGACGTCGATCTGCACCGAGTGGTCGATCACCAGCTCCGCGGGGGCGAGCGGGTTGATCACGCTCGCGTCACCGCCGAGTTCGGCCATCGCCTCACGCATCGTGGCGAGGTCCACGACGCACGGCACACCGGTGAAGTCCTGCATCACCACGCGCGCGGGCGTGAACTGGATCTCGGTGCTGGGCTGGGCCGTCGGGTCCCACCCGGCCAGAGCGTTCACGTGGTCGGCGGTGATGTTCGCACCGTCCTCGGTCCGCAGCAGGTTCTCGGCCAGGACCTTGAGCGAGTACGGGAGCTTCTCCAGCCCCTCGACGGCGCCCAGCCGGTAGATCTCGTAGCTGTTCTCGCCGACCTCGAGCGTGCCCTTGGCCCCGAAGCTGTTCACCGCGCTCACTGCTGCTCCATCCCGTCATTCCCGCCCGACGGCGTCGCTCGCCATTTTCGTCGGACTTGACTTCCGTAATTTATCTCGATGTCGAGATATCTTATCAGGTCACCTCAGCTCCAGCGTGGCACCGATCACCGCGACGCGCGGTCGGTTGAGGCGTCCACTCCGACCTGTCCGGGTGCCGGGCGAGGCGCTTCCGCCCGTGCGAGCCGCCGCTCTCGAAGCCGGTAGACCACCTCGATGAGAGCGGCACCGATCACACCGACCACGACGATCAGTTGAGCCGTCTCGCCGGTCGGCCACTCCAGCGCGAAGAACTCCCGCACGAACGGCACCGCGACCGCGAGCACCGCACCCAGCGCCATCACCCCGACCAGCGTCAAGCGCCACCAGTTCCACGGGCGCGCAAGGATGCCCAGGAGCCACAGCGCCATGAGGATCAGCGTCAGTGTGGCGCCGGTGCTCGCCTGCAGCTCCTCACCGCGTAGGTGCAGCGTGCCGTACACCACCAGCACGCCGGAGCCACAGATCAGCCCGCAGGGCACCGCGAGCTGCAGCACGCGATCGAGGAACCCTTGCCGGTACCGCTGGTTGTTCGGTGCGAGTGCGAGGAAGAACGCCGGGGTACCGATGGTCAGCGCGCCGACCAGGGTGAGGTGCCGCGGCAGGAACGGGTACGGCCACGCGACCAGTGCGACCACCACGGCCAACAGCACGGCGTACGTGGTCTTGGTGAGGAACAGGGCAGCGACGCGCTCCATGTTCGCGATCACGCGGCGGCCCTCGGCCACCACCCCTGGCAGCGTCGAGAACCGGCCGTCGAGCAGCACCACCCGCGCCACGGCCTTGGTGGCGGCAGCGCCGTTGCCCATCGCGATGCCGAGATCGGCGTCCTTGAGGGCGAGCGCATCGTTGACGCCGTCACCGGTCATCGCCACCGTACGGCCATCGTCCTGGAGCGCGTGCACGAACGCGCGTTTCTGCTCGGGCGTCACGCGCCCGAACACCCGGCTTGTGCGGATCGGTTCGCGCAGCGACTCCCGGTCCTCGGGCAGGGTGCGCGCGTCGACACTCTCAGCACCACCCTCCAGTCCGACCGACTCCGCGATCGAACCCACGGTCGCGGGGTTGTCACCGGAGATCACCTTGACCTCGACGTCCTGGGCGGCGAAGTACTCGAGTGTCTGCGCCGCATCCGGTCGCACCCGCTCGCGCAGCACCGCGAGCAACGCGGGACGCACGTCGTCGGGCAACGACTCCCCCACGAGCTCGCCCTCGGACACGTGCGCCAGGAGCAGTACCCGGGCCCCGCTCGTGGCGACCTCACGCACCCGGGCCAGCACGGCGTCGTCGGCCCCTCGCGAGGCGAGCAGCACCTCGGGTGCGCCGAGCACCCAGGCGCCCGACTCGGCCTGGTGCCCGCTCCACTTGCGCGCCGAGCTGAACGGGACCACCTCCTGCTGGGCGACCGAGGGCACGTCCTGTAGCCCGGGAGCGATCGCGGCGGCGGTCGGGGACGCACCGGGCTCGCGCGCCAACGTGGCGAGCAGCTCGCGTGCCCCCGGGACCCCCTCCAGTTCCACGAGCTCATCCAGCTCCACGGAGCCATCGGTGATCGTGCCCGTCTTGTCGAGGCACAGCACGTCCACGCGCGCCAGCACCTCGACCGCCGGCAGCTCCTGCACCAGCACCTTGCGGCGGGCCAGGATGACCGCAGCCAGCGCGAAGTTGATCGACGTCAGCAGCACCAGCCCCTCGGGGACCATCCCGACGATGCCCGCGATCGCCTGCACCACCGCGTCCCGCCAGCCATCGCCGGAGAACGCGATCTGCCAGCCGCCCACGTTCCGGATCTGGCTCCAGAACAGCAGGAACGCGATCGGCACGATCACCCAGGAGATCACCACGAGCACCTTGTTGATGCCGCTGCGCAGCTCGGAGCCCACGAGGGAGAACTGCTTGGCCTGAGCCGTGATCTTCTGGGCGTAGGCGTCCGGGCCGACCTTGGTGGCACGCACCACGGCCGAGCCGGCCACCACCGCCGAACCGGAGAGCACCGGGTCGCCCGTCACCTTGTCGACAGGCTCACTCTCACCGGTGAGCATCGACTCGTCGACCTCGAGGCCGGCGGAGGTCAGCACCTCGCCGTCGGCCGGGACCTGATCGCCCAGCGACAGCCTCAACACGTCGTCGAGCACGACCTCACGGATCGGGACCCGGTGCTCCGCGCCGTCGCGGATCGCCGTGACCTCCGCCTCGTTGAGGATGGCCAGCCGGTCCAGCGTGCGCTTGGCGCGGTACTCGGTCACAGCGCCGATCAGTGTGTTGAACAGCAACACGAACCCGAAGACCGCGTCCTTCCACGCGCCCACCGACAGCACGACCACGAGGGCCACGCCGAGGATCGCGTTGAAGAGCGTGAAGAGGTTGCCGCGGATGATCGCCCAGAGGCTGCGGGAGGAGGTGTCGTCGGTGACGTTCACCTTCCCCGCGGCCACGCGAGCGGCGACGTCGGCGGAGGAGAGGCCGGGCGGCGAGGCTACGGCGGTGGCTGGCTGCACGGGACGAAAGTATGTCCGATTCCCGGCCGTGATGCGGATCACACACGGATGCGCGTCATGACCGATGCCCCGAGCCGTCTCTCAGGCACGTCACACCGAGAAGAGAGGACGGCACATGGTTGTCGCGGCGTCGCAGCTTCGGCTCCGCCCGCACCGCTGTACTCGTCGGTGGGCGAGCTCGCCGGATCGGGAGGTGCAGTGGGGTCGGGCCCGCTGCATCTCCCCCGGCGGGCGATGAGACGTTCGGAGGGGAACGGCCGCGGGCGGGCCGGACGAGAGAGCTCCCTGAGAGCACACTCTCCGGCCCGCTCCAACGATCCCCGGTGCCAGAGCACCCGTGCCCACACAGCCCGCTCGCTCGGGCAGCCAGGTGCCCAGCACGAGCATCTCTCGGTCCGGTGCGTCGAGCGGTGGGCGCGTCCGCGCAGGCGCCGGAGGCAGCGCCGGCTCTGACCGGTCACCGCACGAGCGTCGCGAGCGCCTCGACGTGGTGCGTGTGCGGGAACAGGTCGAAGGCGCGCAGCGCCTCGAGCCGGTAACCGAGGTCGAGCGTCGTACGGATGTCTCGCGCGAGGGCGGCGGGATCGCAGGCCACGTAGACGACTCGCGGCGTTCCCAGCTCTGCCAGTCGGTTGAGCACGTCGGGTCCGGCACCGGCGCGCGGTGGGTCGAGCACGACGGCGTCCGGTCGCCTCTCGACGCCGGCGAGGGTAGGCGCGACCTCGCCTGTGCGGAGCTCGAGCTGGTCGAGTCCGTGCGCATTCCGGCGGGCATCGCGACTTGCTTGCTGGTCGGCCTCGATCGCGAGGACGAAACCGTTCGGTCCAACCGCATCGGCGAGGGGCAGGCTGAGCAGGCCGGCGCCGGAGTAGGCATCGATGACGCTGCTGCCGGGGTTGAGCTGCGCCGCGGCAAGGACCGCGTCGACCAAGGTGGTCGGTGCAGCACGGTGGATCTGCCAGAACCCGTGCGCAGCGAGCCGATACCGGTACTCCGATTCGGCTGCCGCGACTCGCTCCCGCACGTGGGTGCGGCCACCACGCCACGGTCGGCCGTTCACCAGCACGACCGGGTCGCCGTCGCTGGGTGCCACGGCATCGATCCGCACGCCGGGCTCCCAGGTGCGACCGAGCAGGTCGAGTCCGGCGATCTCCGGCACCGCGAGCGGCATCTCACGCAGCGCCACGACCTCGTGCGTGCGGTGACGGAACATCCCCGCGCGGCCTGCGCCGTCGGTGGTCAGCTCGATCCGGGTGCGGGTGCCGAGCCCGTCGGCGTTGCCGGGCACGGCCTCGACCGTCAGCGCCTCGAGGAGCGGATCCTCGGTGTCGAGCTTGCCGATGCGGGTGAGCGCGTCGAGCAGCACGTCGCGCTTCCAGGTTCGCTGTGCCTCGGGCCTGACGTGCGCCAGCTCTCCGCCACCCACACCGCCCGGACCGGCCTCAGGCCACACGCTGGGCACGCGGTCGGGTGAGACGTCCAAGATCTCGACGGCGTCGCCGCGCCAGTAGCCCTTGCGGCGCTGCTCGGTCAGGTGCACCCGCGCCCGCTCTCCCGGGATCGCGTGGCGCACGAACACCACGCGCCCCTCGTGCCGCGCGAGGCAGTGCCCGCCGTGCACGGCGGGACCGACGTCGAGAATCAGGTTCTCCGGTGTGTCCTCAGCGGCCACCGCGCACCGCCTCCGAGGAGTCGAGCTGCCACGGCACCGACGCCACCACCACGCCAGGTGTGAACAGCAGCCTGGCCTTGAGGCGAAGTGCGCTCTGGTTGTGCAACAACTGCTCCCACCAATGTCCGACGACGTATTCAGGGATGTAGACGACCACCAGGTCGCGGGGCGACGAGCGGCGTAGCGACCGTACGTACTCGAGCACAGGCCGGGTGATCTCTCGGAAAGGAGAGTCAAGCACGGTCAGCGGCAGCGGGATCCCTGCAGCGTCCCATGCCTCCCGGGTCGCAGAAGAGTCTTCGACGCTCACCGCGACCGTGATCGCCTGCAGCGTCGAGGGTCGCGTCGCCCTCGCGTAGGCGAGCGCGCGCATCGTCGGCTTGTGGACCTTGGACACGAGCACGATCGCGTGCACCCGCGCGGGCAAGGCCTTGGCGTCGTCGAGATCGTCCAGCGCCAGCTCGGCAGCGACCTTGTCGTAGTGCCGTCGGATCCCTCGCATGAGCACGAACAGCACGACCATGAGCGCGATCGTGATCCAGGCACCCTGCGTGGTCTTGGTGATCAACACCACCACCAGCACCACGCCGGTGAGCACGAAGCCGAACGCGTTGATCGCCCTCGAGCGCTTCGTGCGCGACCGCTCTCGGGGGGTCCGGACCGTGTTCAGCTCCCGGTTCCAGTGCCGCACCATGCCCAGCTGACCCAACGTGAACGAGACGAACACACCCACGATGTACAGCTGGATCAGGGCCGTCACCTGCGCGTCGAACAGCCAGATCAGCACGATCGCAGCACACGCCAGGATGAGAATCCCGTTCGAGAACGCGAGCCGGTCGCCCCGGGTGTGCAGCTGCCGCGGCAGGTAACCATCGCGGGCGAGGATGCTGCCGAGCACCGGGAAGCCGTTGAAGGCAGTGTTGGCGGCGAGCAACAGGATCAGCCCGGTGGTCGCGGTCACCAGGTAGAACATCGGCGGGAAGCCGCCGAACACGGCTTGGGCGACCTGGCCGATGACCGGGTCCTGCTGGTAGCCCTCAGGCACCGCTCCGCCGTCGACGTGCAGCTGCGTGGCGGGGTCCTCGACGAACCGAACCCCGGTGGCGTTCGCGAGCCCGAGCACGCTCGTGAGCATGACGGTCGAGATCCCGCCCAGCAGGAGCAGCGTGGTGGCGGCGTTCTTGGACTTCGGCCGCCGGAAGGCGGGCACACCGTTCGCGACCGCCTCCACACCCGTGAGGGCCGCGGCCCCTGACGTGAA
>NZ_JBMDXJ010000424.1:0-7110 GCF_048594945.1 Pseudactinotalea sp.
GGCGGGGATCCGATCGAGCCCGCCGCCGGCGATCGCCGCGGTGTCGTAGCCGGCCATCAACCAGGCGCGCGCGAGCACCACCGGCCGGCCGGCGTGCGCGAGCGTGGCCTGCACGAGCTCGACCGTGCGCCCTGGGCGCAGTACCTCCACCCGAACCTCGACAGGCTCGACCGGCACCGGGCCGAGGATGTCGTACGAGACGCGGCCCAGCGGCAGGGTGTCGTCGCGGCGTGCGTCGCGGTGACGCTCGATCTCGTGCGCGATGAGACCGAACGACGGCGCGATGTGCTGCTCGTTCTCCACCCACGCCCCGCCCACGTGCTCGGTGGGGCGGAACGTGGACTCATCGAGCCGCTCGAAGTAGGCGCTCGTCATGTGACCACCCTACGAAGACACGCGCCCCTAGTCCTCCGGCTCGTACCCGAGGTTCGGGGTGAGCCACTTCTCGGCGACGGCGAGCGGCCAGCCCTTGCGCTCGGCGTACTCGGCTACCTGGTCGCGGCCGAGGCGACCCACCACGAAGTACCGGGACTCCGGGTGCGAGAAGTAGAAACCGCTGACCGACGCGCCCGGCCACATCGCCATCGACTCGGTGAGCTCGATGCCAGTGGTCTGCTGCACGTCGAGCAGGTCCCAGATCGCTTCCTTCTCGGTGTGCTCGGGGCACGCGGGATACCCGGGCGCCGGGCGGATGCCCTGGTAGGTCTCGCCGATGAGGGCGTCGTTGCTGAGGTCCTCGCCCGGCGCGTAGCCCCAGAACTCGGTGCGCACACGCTGGTGCAGGCGCTCGGCGAACGCCTCCGCGAGCCGGTCGGCGAGCGACTCCAGCAGGATCGCGGAGTAGTCGTCGAGCTCGGCCTTCAGCTCGGCGACCTTCTCGCCCGCGCCGAGTCCCGCGGTCACGGCGAACGCGCCGATGTAGTCCGGGATCCCGGTCTCGATCGGGGCCACGTAGTCAGCGAGGCACCGGTTCGGGATGCCCTCACGGTGCTCACCTTGCTGGCGTAGGTGGTGCAGCGTGGTCAGGACCTCGGTGCGGGTCTCGTCGGTGTAGACCAGGATGTCGTCGCCGCCCGCGCTCACCGCGGAAGCCGGGAACAGCCCGATCACCCCGTTCGCGCGGATCCAGTTCTCCCCGATCATCCGATCGAGCATCGTCTGCGCGTCCTCCCACAGCTTCCGTGCCGCTTCGGAGGTGGCCGGGTTGTTGAGGATGTCCGGGAACCGCCCCCGCAGCTCCCACGAGGAGAAGAACGGGCTCCAGTCGATGTACTCGCGCAGCTCGGCCAGCGGGTACTGCACGAACACCTGGCGGCCCAGCTGGGCCGGGACCGGTGGCTCGTACCCCTCCCAGGTGATCGGGGTGCGCCGTTCGCGCGCGACCTCCAGCGGCACGATCGGGCGGTCGTCCTTCTTGGCGGCGTGCCGCTTGCGCAGTGCCTCGTAGTCGCGCTCGACCTCGGCCATCAGCGTCGGCCGCCGCTCATCCGAGAGCAGCGAGGCCACCACCGGGACCGAGCGAGATGCATCCTTCACCCACACGACCGGGTGCTCGTAGGTGGGCGAGATCTTGACGGCGGTGTGCGCCCGGGAGGTCGTCGCACCACCGATGAGCAGCGGGATCGTGAGGCCCTGCCGCTGCATCTCGGACGCCACGTTGACCATCTCGTCGAGCGAGGGCGTGATCAGCCCGGAGAGGCCGATGATGTCGGCACCGACCTCGCGCGCGGTGTCGAGAATCTTCTGTGCCGGCACCATCACGCCGAGGTCGACCACCTCGTAGTTGTTGCACTGCAGCACCACGCCCACGATGTTCTTGCCGATGTCGTGGACGTCACCCTTCACCGTGGCCATGACGATCTTGCCCTTGGCCACGGTGTCATCCGACTTCTCCGCCTCGATGAAGGGAACCAGGTGCGCCACGGCCTTCTTCATCACGCGCGCCGACTTCACGACCTGCGGCAGGAACATCTTGCCGGCACCGAAGAGGTCGCCCACCACGCCCATGCCGTCCATCAGCGGACCTTCGATGACCTCAAGCGGTCGCCGGCCCTGCTCGGCGAGCTCCTGCCGCAGCTCCTCCGTGTCCTCGACCACGTGGTCGTCGATGCCCTTGACGAGCGCGTGCGTGATGCGCTCGCGCAGGGGCAGCTCGCGCCAGGCTAGTGATGGCCCAGCTGCGGTCTCCCCGCTGCTCCCGGTTCCCGCATAGTCGCCTGCGATCTCCAGCAGCCGCTCGGTGGCGTCGGTGCGCCGGTTGAGGATGACGTCCTCGATGCGCTCGCGCAGCGGCGGGTCCACCTCGTCGTAGACCGCGAGCGCACCGGCGTTGACGATGCCCATGTCCATCCCGGCGCGGATCGCGTGGAACAGGAACACGGCGTGGATCGCCTCGCGCACCACGTTGTTGCCACGGAACGAGAACGACACGTTCGAGACGCCGCCGGAGACCAGGGCGCCCGGCAGGTTCTCCTTGATCCATCGTGTCGCCTCGATGAAGTCGAGCCCGTAGCGCGCGTGCTCCTCGATGCCAGTGGCGACCGCGAACACGTTCGGGTCGAAGATGATGTCCTCGGCGGGGAAGCCGACCTCCTCGGTCAGGATCCGGTACGCCCGTGCGCAGATCTCCTGGCGCCGCTGCAGGTTATCTGCCTGGCCGTCCTCGTCGAAGGCCATCACGACGGCGGCGGCTCCGTACTTCAGGCACAGCCGAGCCTGTTCCTTGAACGGTTCCTCGCCCTCCTTCATGGAGATCGAGTTGACGATCGGCTTGCCCTGCACGCACTTCAGCCCGGCCTCGATCACCTCCCACTTGGAGGAATCGACCATCACCGGCACGCGTGAGATGTCGGGCTCGGAGGCGATCAGCTTGGTGAAGCGGTCCATGGCCGCGACGCCGTCGATCATCCCTTCATCCATGTTGATATCGATCACCTGGGCGCCCGAGGAGACCTGCTGCCTGGCGACGGTCAAGGCCGAGGAGTAGTCGCCGTCGCGAATCAACCGGCGGAACCGGGCGGAGCCGGTGATGTTCGTGCGCTCCCCGACGTTGAGGAACAGCGAGTCGGCCGTGACGGTGAGCGGTTCGAGGCCGGACAGGCGCAGCGCCGGCGCGGTGGTGGCCGGTACGCGCGGCGCCGCATTCTTGACGGCGTCCGCGAACGCTGCGATGTGGTCGGGCGTGGTGCCGCAGCAGCCGCCGAGGATGTTGATCAGGCCCGCTTCGCCGAACTCGCCGACGGTGCCGGCCATCGCCTCGGGCGTGACGTCGTACTCACCGAACGCGTTGGGCAGACCGGCGTTGGGGTAGCAGGAGACGAACGTGTCCGCTACCTGGCCGAGCTCGGCCAGGTACGGGCGCATCTCGTCGGCGCCGAGCGCGCAGTTGAGTCCCACGGCAAGGGGCCGGGCGTGACGGACCGAGTTCCAGAACGCTTCGGTCACCTGGCCGGACAGGGTGCGCCCGGAGGCGTCGGTGATCGTGCCGGAGATGATGATGGGCCACCGGCGGCCACGCTGCTCGAACAGCGTCTGCACGGCGAAGATCGCCGCCTTGGCGTTGAGGGTGTCGAAGATCGTCTCGATCAGCAGCAGGTCAGCACCGCCGTCGACCAGGCCGCCGGCCTGCTCGAGGTAGGCCGACACCAGCTCGTCGAAGCTGACGTTGCGCGCGCCCGGGTCGTTGACGTCGGGAGAGATCGAGGCCGTGCGGTTCGTCGGGCCGAGCGCGCCCGCCACGAACCGGGGGCGGCCGTCGGCAGTCTCGGCGGCGTCGGCTGCCTCCCGTGCGAGGCCCGCGGCAGCCACGTTCATCTCCAGCGCGAGGTCCTCCATGCCGTAGTCGGCCATCGAGATGCGCTGGGCGTTGAAGGTGTTGGTCTCGACAAGGTCGGCGCCGGCGTCGAGGTACTCGCGGTGGATGCCGCGGATGATGTCCGGCTGCGACAGCACCAGCAGGTCGTTGTTGCCCTTGAGGTCGCTGGGCCAGTCGGCGAACCGCTCACCGCGGTAGTCGGCTTCGCTCAGCCCGTGCCGCTGGATCATCGTGCCCATCGCGCCGTCGAGCACGAGCACGCGCTCGCGCAGCAGCGCGGTGAGCGCATCGGTGGCGTCGGGGCGAACGAAGGTGCTGGTCACAGTGGCCTCGGTGGTGCGGCCGTGAGGCCGGTGGAGGGGGCAGCGCGCGGCGGCCCGGCGGACCACGGGAGTCTACGGCGCGGCGGGTGCGGTGGCAGTTCTGCCCGTTGACCGAGAAGCCCGGGCCGGAGACGATGCTGAGGATCCGCACGACTGACCAGGGGGACTCGACATCTCTGCACGACCACTGCGCGCGGCGGTGCCGATCGCGGTACTGGGCCTGATCCTCGCCGGCTGCACCGGCGAACCTGAGGCCGAGTTTGACCCGGCCACCACCACTGTGGAGTACACCTTCACCGACGCCTCGGTGGCCCCGGAGGTCCAGCGGAGCTTCGAGCTGACCGCTGCCGACGGTGCCGCGACCGTGGTCGTGACTAGGCCCGACGGCGACCTCATCGAGGAGCAGGTCCTCAGCGATGATGCGATCGCGAGCCTCGTGACTGCCTACAACGCCGGCGAGCTGGAGGACGTGTTCGAGGCCGACCCGAGCGCGCCCTGCACCGGCGCCAGCAGCCAGCGTCTGGTTCTCGATGGCGGCGAGAACCGCGCCGAGATCTCCTTCACCTACTGCGGCGACACCAATGCCGAGGCGCGCACCCAGCTGGCGTCCGCCGTCGCCCCGCTCCTGGATCCGTTCGACATCGACACACTCACTGAAGGAAGGTACGCAGGATGAGACGACTCGCGTCCGGCGCGGCGTCGGTGCTGGCCGCAGTCGCGCTCGCGACGGGCTGTGGTCCGGGGCCCTCTGGCCCTGACCCGAGCACCACGTCGGAGAGCCTCGCGCCCGAGCATCAGTTCGACCCCGCGGCGACGACGATCACCTATGCCTTCACCGACTCCTCGGTGCCGCCGGAGTACCACCGCAGCTTCACGCTCACGGTCGAGGGCGGCGTCGGGACGATCGTTGTCGACTCCTACGGTGACGAGACGGCGAGGGACGAGCAGGAGGTGAGCTCCGCCGTCGTCGAGGATCTGGTCGACGCGTACAACGCGGGCGAGCTCGCCGGGGTGTTCGGCTGGGAGGCGGCTGACGGCGGGGGCTGCGATGGTGGCAGGACGTTCGCGCTGGCACTCGAAAACGACACGGAGGTGGCCGAGGCGAGTCTCCTCCAGTGCGCGGGAGACAACGCCGATCTCCTGCAGGCGCTCACCGATGCGGCTGACCCGTTGCTCGACGCGTTCGACATCGAATCGCTCACCGAGGGCCGGTACGAGCCATAGGGACGCACTGATCAATGCGGACCATCCCTAGACCTGTCCGTACACGTACGAGGGCGGGCCCTCACCGGTGGGCCAGGGCGGGTTCTCGATGGCGCGCGCGAACTGCTCGAGGGTCACCAGCATGGGCGCGATCCGCCAGGTCGCGGGCGCTCCGGGGCGGAAGACGTACAGCCAGTCGCCATCGGCGACGAACGTGGCCATCCGGTCCTCGGCGAGACCACGGGAGATGGCGTCGTAGGGGAGGTCGGCGGCGCGGTCCGGCTCCGCCGAGATGATCGAGAGGATGCCGCCGCGGACCCACCGCTTCGGAGTCCTGATGCGGTGCATGCCCTCGTAGCCGGGCAGGACGTACACGTCGATCCCGGCCCGCACCATCGTGCGCGGCAGGTGCTGACGAGTGTGCAGTGCCACGACCTGGTACGTGGGTGGCTCGGCGCTGCCGTCGCTGACCTCGACCCGCATCGCCATCGTCTGCGAGCCGGACGTGGCGAACTGGGCGACGTCGAACACGCGCACGGGTCGGTACGCGGGGAGCACGGCGGCCGGCGCGGGCAGGTCGACGAAGGGCGGCAGCGTGAACGTGGTGGCGAGCTCGTCGCTGCGCTCCTGGAACGACCCTCCGCGGGCTTCGGCGTGCTTGCGCATCGGTGGCGTCGAGAGGAACTTTCGCGCCAGGGCAGCGCCGGCCACCACGCCGACGACGACCAAGGGGATCGGGATCACCTCCTCTACGGTAGGGCGTCATGACGGGCACCGCTGCTCCGCGCGTGATCCACACCGCCCAGGCGCTCGTGGACGAGGTTCTCGAGGTGCCGTCGCTGCCGCCACGTGGTGGCAACGTGGTGCCGACCGCCGTGGCGCGGTATGCGGCGAGCGCTGTCAACGTGCTGCTCGCGGCTGCGCGTTCCGGGGCCGCGTGCGTTCATGCCGGGAGCGTGGGGACGGGCCCGAACGCTGACCTGATCCGCAGCGTCCTCGATGAGGCCGGGGTTCTCGTGAGCGCGCCACCCGTGCCTGAGGTCGACACCGGTACCTGCCTCGTGCTGCTTGAGCCCAGCGCCGAGCGGACGTTCATCACGGTGCAGGGCGCGGAGCGGCAGATCAGCGTGGACAGCCTCGCGACGTCGGCTCCGGCGGCGGGCGACGTGGTGTGCGTGAGCGGGTACTCGCTGGTGGGTCCCACCTGTTCGCCGCTGGTGACCTGGTTGGAGTCGCTTCCCGACGGCGTCGGGATCGTTCTCGATCCCGGTGCCCCCTTCGCGGATCTCGAACAGGTTGTTCGGGAGCGGGTGCTCGCCCTGTGCACGGTGTGGAGCGGGAACGCCGACGAGGCCGACGGACTCGCGCGAATCGCGGCGGGCCGACCGGCGCGACGTCCCGGCGAGGGGGCGCTGCCGATCGGTGAGTCCGCCTCGGCGGTTGCGACGGTGCTGTCCTCGGACGCGACCATCGTCGTGCGTGATGGTCCTGCCGGATGCGTCGTTCACCGTGATGGTGCGACCACGGAGTTCCCGGGCTTCCCGCAGACGCCGGTCGACACCAACGGCGCGGGCGACACCCACACAGGCGTACTGGTGGCCGAGATCGCGAAGGGTGCTCCCTGGCCCGACGCCGCGACTCGTGCCAACGCGGCCGGCGCGATCAAGGTGACGCGCCGCGGTCCGGACACCGCTCCGACCACGGCCGAGATCGACGCGTTCCTCGATCGGGAGTCACCTGGCTCCCAATAACGGATCAAAATAGTCCAGT
>NZ_JBMDXJ010000425.1:0-6082 GCF_048594945.1 Pseudactinotalea sp.
GATCACGGTGCCGACCTTGAGGCACACGAAGACGTCCGTGTCCGGCCATGACGACCTCTGCTCGCCCAGCGCCAGCAGGTTGACGTCCTGGTCGAGATAGGCCGGCACGCCGTACCGCTCCGCAAGGTCATCGGCAATGGGATAGCGCAGCCACTCGCCGACGTCGGCAGGCGACGCGGTCGCGAGCTCTACCTTGCCCGGCAGGCCGATGCCGATTCCTCGCAATCGCGCGGCGTCCTCGTGGATGGACGTCAGCGCGCGCTCGGTGGTTGCGCGGACAGCCTGCACCAGGTCCTTCGGGCGCGAGGAGATGCCGACGTCCACGACATCGCTCCACAACACCTCGGTCGCGAGATCGGTGATGGCGACGCGTGATCCCGACACGCCCACCTGCACGGCGAGCACCACGCCGGCGCTCGGGTTGAACTCCAGCCCGACTGCAGGCCGACCCCGACCTTGCGGCACGGCGACGGTCGACTGCAACAGTCCCTCACGCAGGAGAACCTGGACGCGTTCCTGGACCGTCGAGCGCGCACACCCCATGAGGGTGGCGAGCTCACTGGTGGTCTGTGCGTGGCCCCGTCGAACCAGCTCCAGCAGCTCACCGGACCGCGCGGTGCGCAGGCGGGCCGAGTCCCGGTGCCTCGTCGTCAAGCCATCCGTCATCCCCGTGCCTCCAGGCATTGCTGAGTGTCGTCACCGTACCGGCGCACTATTTTATGTGAAGGATCCGCGCATTAAGGTTGACAGTCGGCATAAATGCTCTTAGTGTCTCCTGACATCCCGCGCCACGGAGCGCGCGGGCGACGGGCAACGGAGGCCGGTGATGGTTCAGCGAGACGCCGTCGAGACGCGGGTGGTGCTCGTAGGAAGCCTCGATACCAAAGCGGCCGAGTACGACCTGCTCCGCAGCGAGCTGGAACGTGCGGGCGTAGGCACCGTCCTCGTCGACGTCGGCGTGCTCGGTACGCCTGGCATCCGGCCGGACGTCAGCAGTGAGGAAGTCGCACGAGCGGCCGGCGCCAACCTCGCCAGCCTCGCGGCACACGGTGACCGTGGTGAGGCGGTCGCCACGATGGCGCGCGGCGCTGCACACATCCTGACTCGCTTGCGGCAGAGCGATCGGGTCGACGGACTGATGGTCGCCGGTGGCTCCAACGCCGGCACGACCTTCTCCGCACTGGCATCCCAGTTGCCGTTCGGCGCTCCCAAGGTGCTGCTGTCGACGATCGTGATCGGCCAGACCCGCCCCTACGCAGGTATCGCCGACGCCACCATGATCAACCCGGTGGTCGACATCGCCGGCCTCAACTCGCTGTCGTGGCGGAGCCTGGTGAACGCCGCCGGCGCCATGGTCGGCATGCTCGCTACGCAGTCGCGCACGCCGCCGGTGAGCGCTGGCCGCGTCGTCGCCGCAACGATGCTCGGGGTCACGACGACGGGTGCCACCGCGATGCGTGAACGGCTCGAGGAACTCGGGTACGAGGTCCTGATCTTCCACGCGAACGGCGTGGGTGGCGAGGCGATGGAACACCTGATCGCGCAGGGCGTCATCGCAGGCGTTGCTGACCTGACCACGGCAGAGATCGCCGACGAGGTGGTGGGAGGCGCCTATCCGGCCGGACCTGCTCGACTGACGGCAGCCACACGCGCCGGTATTCCTCAGGTCGTCAGCCTCGGTGGCCTCGACATCGTGAAGTTCGGTGCGCCGGAGACAGTACCGGAACGGTTCGCCGACCGACTTCTGTACCGGCACAACGCCGCGGTGACTCTGATGCGCACCTCGGTCGAGGAGGCGCGGGCGATCGGTGCACGAGTCGGGCACGCCTTGGCGGGCGCGACCCCAGGCACCGCGCGGGTACTCGTGCCCGAGCGAGGGTTCTCGTCGATGTCGACGCCCGGAGAGCGCGTCTCCTCCGAGGACGCGGATCGTGCACTCGTCGATGCCCTCGCGGACTCCCGGCCCACCAACGTGCCGGTCGACGCAGTTGACCAGGACTGCAACAGCCCGGCGTTCGCCCATCGTGTGGCCGAGTCGCTGCACGAGCTGATGACCACCCGCCACGCGGCGGAAACTGAGAGGACCTCATGATCAGGCGAGTCGATCTGCTTCGCAAACTGCGCGACAAGGTGGCTAACGGGCAGCCAGTGATCGGGGGCGGAGCCGGTACCGGGCTCTCAGCGAAGTGCTCTCAGACGGCCGGTTTGGACCTCGTGGTGGTCTACAACTCCGGCCGCTATCGCATGGCTGGGCGCAGCTCGATGGCTGGCCTGATGCCGT
Organism: Pseudactinotalea sp.; assembly: GCF_048594945.1. Lineage (NCBI taxonomy): Bacteria > Bacillati > Actinomycetota > Actinomycetes > Micrococcales > Cellulomonadaceae > Pseudactinotalea > Pseudactinotalea sp. The sequence goes on from NZ_JBMDXJ010000425.1 coordinate 2,282, forward strand.
ACGGAGATGCGAACGAGATTGTCATGGACATGGGTCGGGAGATCATCCCTGTCGTCGAGGACGAATTTCCCGTGGTGGCCGGGGTGTGCGGCACGGACCCGTTCAGGTCGATGCCGCGGTTCCTGCGCTCGGTTCGCGATGCCGGTTTCTCCGGCGTGCAGAACTACCCGACCGTGTGCCTGTTCGACGGCATGATCCGGGCGAACCTCGAGGAGACGGGACTCGGATTCGACCGCGAGGTCGACATGATCGCCCAGGCTCACGAGCTGGACCTCTTCACGATGTCCTACGTGCACTCCGAAGACGAGGCACGCGCGATGTGCGAGGCCGGGGCCGACGTCATCGTGGCGCACGCCGGGTTGACCACCAACGGCATGATCGGGGCCAAGACCGCCTGGCCGATCGACGAGGCGATCGCGTTCGTCGAGCGAATCCGTGCGGCAGCGACCAGCGTGCGCGACGACGTGCTCGTGCTGGCGCACGGAGGCCCGATCGCCGAGCCCGACGACGTCGCCCGCGTGCTGCGCGAGGTTCCAGGCATCCACGGGTTCCTCGGCGCCTCGAGCATGGAACGCCTGCCCACCGAGGTGGCGATGGTCTCGCACATGCAGTCGTACCTGGATCTTCCGATCGGAGGCTGACGATGTACAAGGCGACGATCGTGTACGGCCACCCCACCGACCCGAAGGAGTTCGACCGGCACTACCGCGAGGTGCACATTCCTCTCGCGAAGGGCATGCCGAATCTCCTGGCCTGGACCATCACCTGGCTGGAACGCGGGCTCGACGGCGTGGAGCCGGACGCCTACCTCATCGCCGAGCTGTACTGCGCGACGCGTGAGGACCTGCAAGCAGCCTTCGAGTCCGATGCCGGCCGCGCCGCCGCAGCCGACGTCGAGGTGTTCGCCACCGGCGGCGTGAGCATGTCGTTCGGTCCCGTGACGGACGTGCTGGCCGCGGAGGCAACCTGATGTCCACAATCGATGTCGCCGTGGTCGGCAGCCGGTTCGGCTCCGCGTTCCTTCCGCTGTACCTCAGTCACCCAGGTGTCGACCGGGTCGCGCTCGTCGATGTCGATGCCGAGGCACTCCGCGAGACGGCCCAGGCCTACCGGGTCCACGACACTTTCGGCAGCCTTGACGAGCTACTCGCGACGGACCGTTACGACGCGGTGCACATCGCTTCGCCGGTGCGTTTCCACGTGGAGCAGTCCGTCGCGGTTCTGCGCAGCGGACGTCACTGCGCGAGCGCCGTCCCGATGGCGACCACGCTGGAGGGAATCGAGCGTGTGCTCGATGCCGAGCGCGGTTCCGGGTCCGCCTACATGATGATGGAGACGATGGTCTTCCATCGTGCTTTCCTCTACATCCAAGACCTGATCGAGTCGGGTCGGATGGGCCCCCTGACGCTGCTTCGCGGCGACCACATCCAGAATCTCGACGGCTTCCCGCGCTACTGGCAGGGCTACCCGCCGCTGGAGTACGCCACGCACATCGTCTCCCCGCTGCTCGCCCTCGCCGATGCACGAGTGCGGCGGGTCGTCGGGCGGGGAAGCGGTCTGCTCACGTCCGAGCGTCGCGGTGACTTCGACAATCCGTTCCCCGTCGAGACCGCGCTGATGGATCTCGATCGCGACCGGCTGACCGCCGAGGTTACGGTCTCGTTCTTCCAGACAGCGCGCAGCTACTACGAAGGGTTCTCGGTGTTTGGCCACGACATGGGCGTGGCCTGGCCCCTCGTCGGAGAGGATGACGGGCTCACCGTCTTCACGCTCGAGCAGGGTGCCGATGGTCGTGGGCGACCTGTTCGCGTCGACCAGGTGGATCCACCAGAACGCACCGATCTTCTGCCTGCTGAGCTCGCCCCCTTCACGGGTGCCGCGGAATTCGATCCAGGCGACGGCGGAGCGAAGGTACCCGTGCTGCCGCACCACGGAGGGTCTCACCCTCACCTCGTGCACGAGTTCGTCTCGGCCATCTCTCAGGGCAGACGCTCTCGAATCGACGGTGTCACGGCAGCAACCTGGACAGCTCCCGGGATCTGTGGCCACGCCTCCGCGCTGGCGGAAGGCGACTGGACGACGGTGCCCGACTACGGGCGCCCGTCTCGCTGGGTGACCACCAGGTCGAGCGAGTCGTCGCACGAGGGCTGACGCGACGCCGTCGGCCATCAGCAGTCCGACCATCAGCACACTCAAGGAGGAGTCATGAGAAGTACATCCACGCGTCGTTACACGGTGTCTGTGGCGGCGGCAGCCGCACTCGCGTTGACCATCAGCGCCTGCAGTGGTGGGGGAGATGGCGGTGGTGGCGGGCAGGCCGACGGCAGCCTGCGGATCCTCGTACTGAAGTCCGGTCTGACTGGCCCGATGGCCGACATGGCCTGGGTGGCCGATCTCGAGGAGATGGCCGGCGTCACGATCACCTGGGAGGAGATCTCTGCCGACTGGGACCAGAAGAAGTCGACGATGCTGGCTGCCGGCGATATCCCCGACCTCATCATCGGGACGAACGCCATCACCAACTCCGACCTCATCACCTTCAACGGACTGTTCGAGGACCTCAGCGACGACATGGACGCGCTCCCGAACGTGACCTCCATGTTCCAGGAGATCCCCGAGACCGAGTTCATGGCGACGCAGTCGAGCGGAGAGGTCTATTCGCTCCCGAGCTATCGCCGTTTCTGGCCCGAGACGGGAACGCGGCAGTACGTCAACCAGGAATGGCTCGACAACCTCGGGCTAGAGGCGCCCACCACGTTCGACGAGCTGCGTGAAGTCCTCACCGCCTTCAAGGAGGAGGATGCCAACGGGAACGGCGATCCGAACGACGAGATCCCGATGGACTGGGCGCCGGCGGGGGACTACGGCTTCGGCTACTTCCAACCCCACGTGCTACTTGGCGGGTACGGGCTCGCTCTGAACGACGGCGGCGGCGCCGGCTACTTCGTGGAGGACGGGCAGGTGGGGAACTTCTTCACCGATGAGCGGTACCGCGACATGGTGAGCTTCCTGCACGAGCTCTACGCCGACGGGCTGATCAGCCAGGAGGTGATGACCCAGGACTATTCGGCGTACCAGTCGGCCGGGCGTGGTGACGGCGATATCGCCCGGGTGGGCTTCAGCTGGGGCTGGACAGCGTCGGATCGGTTCGGGGCGCAGCTCGCGTCCCAGTACACGTCCCTGCCACCGCTGCTGCCGGAGGCGAATACCGATCCTTCATCTGTGGTCTGGTCCTATGACAACTACGGCATGAACTTCGGCGGCAACACGATCACGATGTCGGCGCAGAGCGACAACAGGGAAGGTGCGCTCGCGGTGATCAACGCCTTCTACGACCAGGACATCTCCCTGCAGGGCCTGTGGGGCGAGATCGGGCAGAACATCGAGAAGATCGATGATGTCACCTACGAGGTGCTCCCGCCCGCCGACGAGCAGTCTGACCCTTCGACCTGGAAGTGGACCACCACCCTCGGAGACAACAGTCCTGGCTGGATCCGCGACGACATCGAGGTCACGATCCCGGTCGACCTGCAGGAGGCGGTCGACGAGGAGCAGCCGCTGCTGGATGCGATCGGCAACGTCGACCTCGACAACGGGCTGTTCCCAGGACCCTTCATCAAGATGTCCGAGGAGGACCTGAGCGCGTTGGCGCTGAACAACACCGCGGTCTTCAGCATCGCAATGCAGCGATGGGCCGAGTGGGTCACCAACGGTGGCGTCGCGTCGCAGTGGGACGCCTACGTGGCAGAGCTCGAAGGGCTGGGCATGACCCAGAACATCGAGATCCACCAGCGCTACTAC
>NZ_JBMDXJ010000426.1:0-3162 GCF_048594945.1 Pseudactinotalea sp.
GTAACGGGTGCGGGCGAGGGAGGGGATCAGGCAGCTGGCCTCGATCTCGCCTCCCGGATCGACCGGCGGCGGGGTGCCCTGCTCGAAGGTGCGGCGCTGACCGTCGCGGACGGCATGAGCCGCGAGATCCAGGCGTCTAGATGTACTGACCGGGGACATTGATCAACCGCGTGAAGGGCGGCTGGTTGGCGCAGGCCGTGTGGGGTCGGTGATGGTTGTAGTGATGCAGCCATGACTCGAGAGCGTCGCGTCGTTCTGCCTCTGAGCAGTAGCAGCGGGCGTAAGCCCACCCGTCGGCCATTGTGCGGTGGAAGCGCTCGACCTTCCCGTTCGTCTGCGGGCGATATGGGCGCGTGTACCTCGGACGGATCGACAGCGCCTCGCAGGTACCGCGCCACAGATTCGACCGGTACGCACCGCCGTTGTCGGACAGTACTCGCTCGATCGTGACCCCACGCTCGGCGAACCAGTTGACAGCTCGTTGCAGGACGCCAACGGCAGTGACAGCAGTCTCGTCGTCGTGGATCTCGGTGTACGCGACGCGGGAGTGGTCGTCGATCACGGTGTGGACGTAGGCGTAGCCCAGCTTGGGTCCGCCGTGCTGATTGCGTGGCTTGTCCGGCGTGGCGACGCGGTTGCGGTCGCCTTGGCGTCGGCCGACGTAGCGCCAGCCACCGCCGTCGGGGATGTTCCCCAGCTTCTTCACGTCCACGTGCACTAGCGACCCGGGGTGCGCGTGCTCGTAACGACGGATCGGTTCGCCGGTCGCCCGGTCGACGTGCGACAGCCGATTCAATCGAGCAGTGGTGAGGATGCGGTGGACGGTGGAGGGCGCGATCCCGAGCCTCGCTGATAGTTGAACTGGCCCTTCCCGCAACCTGATCCGCAGGTTGACGCACCGCTTCGTGACGGGCTTGCTCGTCTTGTTCGGCGAGCTCTTCGGGCGCGAGGACCGGTCGTGCATGGGCTCGCCGGCGCGGTAGCGGTCGACCCAGCGTTTCACGGTCGGCCACGAGACCTGGAATCGGGCGGCGGCCTCACTGATCGGCCAGCCCTCCTCGACGACGAGTTGGGCAACCTTCAGACGGTGACGCGGTGTGAGGGCAGCGTTGGGATGGGACATAGCATCTTTCGGTACGGGACGGCGCCGCGGCATCCGCCGCTGTCAGGCCGGATGCTGCACGTGGATGCGCAGGGCGTTCGCGGCGAACTGCGCGGCTTCTGGGCTGCCGAAGGTTTGGTGGAAGTCGGGGTTGGTTTCGTAGAGGTCGGCCATGCCTTGCACCATTGCGGCGGATCGTTCGGCATCGCCGGCGTGGGTAGGTGTCCCGGGGATGTCAGCGAACCAGGCCACGTGGTCGGCAGCGTGCGCTTGAGCAACTGGTGAGCCGGGTGTGTGGCCGGCTTCGTGGATTTCTGCCCACCGCGTGAGCAGGGCCTGGGCGTTGGCCTGCCAGTCGCGTTGCTGTTCCACGGACTTGGCATGCCACCACCGGTTCGACGCGTCGAAGGCCTCGCGTCCCCACCGTCGTACGACCTCGGCCTCGTAGCGGTCGTTGAAGCCTTCGAGCATCACATCCAAGCGCGGTTCGCGGCCCTCGCGGCGCATCTGCAGGGTGTGCTTGACCGCGCTGATGCGCCGGTCCAGGGCCTCGCGGTCCTCGGCGAGCTGTGTCAGGTGGGCCTCGAGCGCTTCGACCTCGGCGGTCGGCGTCTCGGGGGCGTCGAGCACTGCGGCGACGTCGGCCAGTGGCATACTCGTGTCGCGGAGCAGAAGGATGCGTTGCAGGCGAGCGACCGCGTCGGGACCGTAGTAGCGGTAGCCGTTGGACCCGACGCGATCGGGTTCAAGCAGTCCGATGCGGTGATAGTGGCGCAGCGTGCGGCCGCTGATGCCTGCGCGTTCAGCGAGCTCGTGCACCGTCCATTCCATCACCGGGCTCCTGTCGATCGACGTGCTGCTCAGTGTGCCGCGTCTGTGGTCAGGCCCAGCCGTGGCAGCGCAATGCGCAGGATATCGGACGCGGGAGTGCGGACGTTTTGGGCGGCCGTGGCGCCCGTGGCGTCGAGGTATTCGCGGACAAGCCGAGCACCGGCTGCATAACCGGCCCCGGTCGGCAAGCCGACAGGCTCGGCACCGAACAGTTGTGCGCTCGAGTCGCCCAGCACCCAGGCGGCGAAGTCTGCCATTCCTGTGACGCCCAGGCCGCTGGCAACCTTCGCCAGGACCTGGTCGTCGGAGCGGGTTTCATCGCGCACGAAGTGGGTGTAGCCGGCGGCGCCATACAACTCGGACGCGAAAACGTCGGCGAGCCCTTCGGACACAACGTGCTCGCCAACCATCACCGTCTGTGGGTCCCACACGATCCCGCCGGGTGAATAGCGCACGTTGTGGTGCAGTTCGTGGACCGCGATCGCCTCGAGGCGATCGAGAACGCGCGAGGTGGGCCAGACGGTGATGGCGATGTAGCCGCTGATGCCGCCGAACCCTGACATCCCTTGCACCTCGTCGACGAAGTGCTGGCTGGTCGGATCTCCCAGGACGAGCAGCACGTTCAGGTCGGGGATGGTCACACCCGGATCGGCAGACGTCAACGCTGCGACCCCGTCCTCGAGGGCCTTCTCGATGCGGGTCCACGCATCGGCCGCGACAAGGGATTCCAGACCTTCGCGGACCTGCTCGATCGCGGAGTCCGGACGGAAGCCGAAGTTCTGCTGGTGCACGGTGGCCATGTCCACGCCGCCGGGGATGAAGTGGTACATCCCGGCCATCGGAGCCCACATGTCACGGATGAGGTCGGCGCGATCCTTCGCGTCCGCCGTCAGGACTCGGTTCATGCCCGAGGCACTGTCAATCATTGAAATGGTCATGACAAGCGACCGTAAACATTGCCGCTACGACAAGGTCAACCGTTTCCTCGATCAATGTCCCCGGTCAGTACATCTAGACAGGTCGAGGATCTCCGGGATCGGGCCGATGATGCGCAGGCAGCCGGTGCCGTCGGGCCGGGGCGGGTCCAAGACCACGCGGCGGCGGTTCTCGGGCCGGGCATGCTCCGGCTCCTCGCTGCGCGCGACCGCGGCGGCGAGGAGATGGCCGAGGACCCGCGAGAAGACCTCGGGGGAGACGGAGAGGTCGGTGCGGGAGAGCTCGACGTCGAG
>NZ_JBMDXJ010000427.1:0-2013 GCF_048594945.1 Pseudactinotalea sp.
TGAGTTCGAGATCCGCAAGGTCAGTCCGGTGCCCGTGCCGGAGGGGGGTCGAGACGAGAGAAGGGACACGCTGCTTCAGCACTTCGCCGATGCGCGCGATGGCGAGCTCCTGCCCCGAGACGTGATCTGGCCCGAAGTGGCCCGCTACGCGGTGGGTCGCTACGCGGACGTCAGCGAGCACGGTATTCGTGCGGCCTGCGAGTTCATCGCGGCACGCTCTGACTGCGCGGACTTCACGATCCAGGGCGTGCTGCGGATTCTGGCTTGGGAGAGCGCTGAACGGCGGCTGCCAGCTGAGCTGAACGAGTTGATGAAGGAGACAGTGCTCGGCTTCAAGTACTGGGTCGACGAGCCCGGGGACACGGTCATGTTCATGGGGTCGGAGAACCATCGGCTCGCCTTCCATGTGGCCGAGTGGCTCGCCGGCACGCTCTTTCCACTTGAAGAGTTCTCCAACAGCCGCCAGCGTGGCCTCTTCCATGCGGCTAAGGGTCGTGCCTACATCGTCGAGTGGCTGCGTCAGCGCGGCAGGTTCGGGTTCGACGAGTGGCACTCCAACGCCTACTTCCCGGTCTGCCTCGGTCCGCTGGCGAACGTCTACGACTTCGCGATCGACGAGGAGTACAAGCTCAAGCAGATGACGGCGTCGGTGCTGGACTACATGGCGTTCATTCTGGCTGCTGACACCTATCGCGGCATATTCGGCACGACGCATGGTCGTAGCTACACCCGCTACATCAAGCACCCCGGCATGGAGAGCACATCGGCCGCGTGCTGGCTCTGGTACGGCGAAGGCACCCTGGTGAGACAGACGCGAGGAGTGATGGCTCCTGTCACCCTCGGGTCGGGTGACTACTGGCCGCCGCCGATCCTGCACGAGATCGCCGCAGATACGAGCTCCGTTGTGGAGTCCAAGCAGCGGCAGGGATTGATGCGCAGCGGAGAGCAGAGCGCGAACTTCTCGGTGTTCCGGACGCCCGACTTCCTGATGTCTGGACTGCAGGACCACCGGAAGGGCGAGTACGACTCGGCGATCCATGCGGCTCAGGTCACGCTGCCGAACGAGGCCGTCGTGTTTTGGTCCTGCCCGCAGACCACGGGCGAGGGTTCCGGCCTGCGGCCGGACTACTGGTCGGGCAACACGACCCTGCCTCGCGTCATCCACTATCGCAACGTCATGTCGTTGACGTGGCAGCCCAGCACCTACGCGTGGATGACGCACTGCTTCTTCGAGCGCTCCCGGTTCGACGAGATCCGCGAGCGCGGGAACTGGGTGTTCGGTCGCTCGAGCGACGGGTACATCGGCATCTACTCGCAGCACGGCATGTCGTGGGGTAGGGACGGGCAGTACGCGGGCCGCGAGCTGATCTGCACGACCCTGCCCAACACCTGGATCGTCGAGTGCGGGCGTCGGGAGGACTGGGGTTCGTTCGATGGCTTCGTCGATGCACTCCAGGATGCTCCGATCGAGACCGCCGGCGACGTGCTGACGTACCGCTCGCCGTCGCTGGGGGAGTTTCGGACGGGATGGTCCGTCGAGCCGAGCATCGATGGCGGTGTGATCGAGCTCCGCGACTACCCGATGGTCGAGAGCCCGTGGGCGAGCGCGGCGTTCGGCTCTGGCGAGCTGACCGTCCGGTACGGCGAGAGTGTCGAACACCTCTGGTTCAACCAATAGATCACTGAATGACCGGACACTCAACGTCCGGTCGACCGATGCAAAGGAGTATCGAGATGGCACGATTCACGAGGCGAAGCCTGCTGCTGGCTGCGGCTGCCGGAGGTGTTGCGCTACCGCTGGCGGGGTGCAGCAATGACGGGCGCGGCACGCCGGCGGGGGACGCGACCACATCCGCCACCCTGCTACCGGACCACATTCCGTTCCAGGCGGTCGAGCCTGAGCTTCCGGGGGCGGACGGGGTCGACGACGCCTACCTCGCCTATCCGGCCAACCCGGTCGAGGTGATCACGGAACCCTTCGGTGACGGTCAGACGATCACCGCGTTCGCGATC
>NZ_JBMDXJ010000428.1:0-15303 GCF_048594945.1 Pseudactinotalea sp.
GGCTCGTCCTCGACGACGAGCACCACGGGCGTAGCTGGGCTCATACGGCAACTCTGGCACAGCGCGCCGCGAGAACGCGGGAGGTTGCGGACGTCCATGCGCAGGCCTCGTGAGCGCATCGCGGAGGTCTCGTGCCACTAGGCTGTGCGCCACCATGGAGAGCGGTCATACCGAACCGGTCGGTGATCCTGCGTGATCGTTGACTGGTTGATGGTCTTGTTGGGTGTCGTGCTGACGGCTGGCACGTTCGTGTTCGTCGCCTCGGAGTTCTCGCTGGTCGCGCTCGACCCGGCTGCGGTGGACAGGCGCGTCGCCGAGGGGGACAGGCGTGCGGTCGGCGTCGGCAAGGCGTTGCGCGAGCTGTCCACGCAGCTGTCGGGCGCGCAGGTCGGCATCACGCTGACCACGATCCTGCTCGGCTACACGGCGCAGTCGGCGATCGCGGACCTGCTCGGCGGGGCGATGGTCTCGGCGTCGGTCGCCACCGCAGTCGCGACCGCGGTCGCGGTGGTCGCCAGCCTCGTCATCGTCAACACCTTCTCGATGGTTTTCGGGGAGCTGATCCCGAAGAACTGGGCGATCGCGGAGCCGATGCGGGTCGCCGGGCTGATCACGCCTGTGCAACGCGGGTTCACGGCCGGCTTGCGCCCGATCATTCTCGGCCTCAACTCCTCGGCGAACTGGGTGCTGCGTAAGTTCGGGATCGAGCCGCGGGAGGAGCTGAGCGGCGCGCGGTCGGCGCCCGAGCTGGCCTCGCTGGTGCGGCACTCCGCGAAGGCCGGCACTCTCGATGGCAACACGGCGGCACTGCTGACGCGGTCGATCGGGCTCGGATCACTGACCGCCGTCGACGTGATGACCGACCGGATGCGGTTGGTCACGCTCGAGCCTGGAGACACCGCCTCCGACGTCATCTCTCTCGCGCGCGAGACGGGTCACTCGCGATTTCCGGTGATCGAGCACTCGCCCGACGAGGTGGTCGGCCTGGTCAACCTGCGGCGGGCGGTGGCCGTTCCGTTCGAACGTCGCGACACGGTGCCGGTCGGCGCGCTGATGGACGACGCCCCGCGTGTGCCGGAGACGATCCGGCTCGCACCGTTGCTGCTCGAGCTGCGCGGGTTCGGGCACCAGATGGCGGTGGTGGTCGACGAGTACGGGGGCACGTCGGGTGCGGTCACGCTCGAGGACGTCGTCGAGGAGCTGGTCGGCGACGTCGCCGACGAACATGATGCCCGACGGCGTCTCGTGCGCCCCGGAGGTGAGCGCAGCTGGGTGGTCGCGGGCAGCCTGAGGCCCGACGAGCTGCATCACGAGATCGGCATCGTGGTACCCGATGACTCGCAGTACGAGACGCTCGGCGGGCTCGTCATGACCACGGTGGGTCGGCTGCCCCAGGTCGGCGACGAGATCACCGTGCCCGGTGTGCTGTTGCGTGTCGAGCAGATGGACGGGCGTCGGGTCGACTCGATCCGCGTGACCGTGCTCGACGACGGGACGCAGGTGGGGGAGTGAGTATCGGTACCGGGCTGCTCATCGCGGTCCTCCTCCTCGCGGCCAACGCCTTCTTCGTGGGTGCCGAGTTCGCGATCATGTCGGCACGGCGCTCGCAGATCGAGCCGCTCGCTGAGCAAGGCGTGCGTGGTGCGAAGACCGTGCTCTGGGCGATGGAGCACGTGTCACTGATGCTCGCGTGCGCGCAGCTGGGCATCACGGTCTGTTCCACCGGGCTCGGCGTGGTGGCCGAGCCGGCGCTGGCCCGGCTGGTCGAGGCACCGCTGATGGCGGCGGGCGCGCCCGCCGAGGCCGCCCACGTCGTCGGGTTCGCGCTGGCCCTGGCGATCGTGGTCTACCTGCACGTGGTGCTCGGCGAGATGGTCCCCAAGAACCTTGCGGTCTCGACTCCGGAGCGGGCCGCGCTCTGGTTCGGCCCGCCGCTGGTGTGGATCAGCCGGATCGCCTCACCCGTGATCCGCCTGCTCAACTGGATCGCGAACGTGATGCTGCGAGTGATCGGCGTCGAGCCGAAGGACGAGGTGGCGTCGGCGTTCACAGCGCAGGAGGTCGCCTCGATCGTGGAGCGTTCGCGCGCCGAGGGCGTGCTCGACGACGAGGTCGGCGTGATCACCGGGGCGATCGAGTTCTCCGAGGCCACGGCCGGCACGGTGATGGTCGGACTCGGTGAGCTCACCACGATGTCGGTGGGGGCCACGCCCGAAGACGTCGAGCAGGCGGTGACGCGCACGGGGTACTCGCGATTCCCCGTGGTTGCGGACGACGGCACGCCGGTCGGCTATCTGCACGTGAAGGACGTGCTGTACGCGACCACACCCGAGCTTCGTGCCGCTGCGGTCCCGTCCTGGCGTGTGCGGCCGATGGCGGTCGCCACCGCCGAGGACGAGGTGGAGGCCGTGCTCGAGAACATGCAGGCCAAGGGTGTTCACCTGGCGTTGGTATCGTCCCCGGGTGGCTCGGCGAGCGGTGTGGTGTTCCTCGAGGACATCCTCGAGGAACTGGTCGGCGAGGTGCGCGATCTGATGCAGCGCGATCAGCAGATGCCGCGCCGTTGAGGGCCGCGCTCGGAGCCCGTGGGACCGATGTGGCGGGTGGTGCGGCGCACAGCGGGAGTGAAGAAGATGTGGAAATCGCTCTCCCGAGGCTTGGAAGTTGCACGATTGTCCGTTACGTTTCCGTGATATCGAAGTCCGCTGTGGGGGCCGGACGCCCGAGAACTGATGTTTGTGTCCAGCCTGGTGGAGTCAGATAGTTGAGCGAGGAACACGAGAGCGCCGCTCCGGTGCTCCCGACGCGCCGCGCGCTGCGTGAGGCCGAGCGCCGTGAGGCTGCCCGCCTGCGCAAGGGCGCTCCGGCGGCGACCGTGCCCACCGAGGCGACTCCCGCCGTCGTCGCCACGCTCGAGATCCCTGCTGAGGACAAGGCAGCTGTGGCAGCCGCTGCCGCGGAACTGGCCCACAAGGGCCGGCCCACCGCGTCGGAGCCCATGAGGCGCCGCCGTACATCGACCACGGCGACCTCGCGACGAGCCAGCCTGACGCGCACGTGGCTGCCCCGCGTGGCGGTGCTGGGCTCTCTGGCGATCGCGACCACCGCCGTCCCGCTCAGTGGGGTCACCAGTCCCTCCTCCACGGGGCCAACCGCCGCGGCGACGTTCGCCGCATCGAGCGCGCTCGATGTGCTTGGCGCCGAGCAGGTCGACGGCACCGATGCGTTTGACGCCGGCAACGCATTCGCGGCGGACCCGCTCGCCGGTGCCCGCACCGTTCTCAGCACCGGTCGCACCGATGGCCGCGAGGATGTGCTGCAGTGTGGGAGCGCCCAGCTCGAGGCGAACGGCCAGGTCTCGGCCGGCGCCACGACCGAGCCTGTGCAGATCATGATGCCGCTGCAGACCGGCGTCTACAACATCACCTCGCGCTACGGCTACCGCTGGGGTGGCATGCACGAGGGCCTCGACATGGCGGCGCCAGCGGGGACCCCGATCCACGCGGTCGCCGCCGGTGAGGTCACCTTCGTCGGCTTCGGCCTCGGCGGCCGCAGCGGCATGATCATCGTGCTCAAGCACGAGGTCAACGGCGAGCAGTTCTGGACCTGGTACATCCACATGTATCCGGGTGGTGTGTTCGTTGACGTCGGCCAGCGCGTCGCCGCCGGTGAGGTCATCGGGGAGGTCGGTTCCTACGGCAACTCCACCGGGCCGCACCTGCACCTCGAGGTGCACGTCGACAGCGAGTTCACCACCGTGGACCCGGCCCCGTGGCTCGAGAGCCACAACGCGGCCGCCCTGACCTCCGAGAACCTCGCCTGCGCCGCCACCGAGTAGTCAGGCTCGGCGGCAGCGGGCCTCAGCTGAGGCGCAACCCCCACCTGACGGTGTGCGCCTCGCCGGGCTGCAGCGTGATGAGGTCGTCACCCGTGCGGAACGCATCGGCGATGCACGTCATCGGCTCGGCGGCGAGCCCGGTGCGGCGCGCAGCCTCGGCGGCCACGTGGTCGCCGGTGCACATCTGCCAGCAGCTGAGCGAGCCGTCCATCCAGACCGCGGCCGTGCGTCCGTCGGTGCCCCGCAGCCGCAGCCACGACAGTCCGTCGGCCTCGCGGGTAGCGTCGACGAACGCGTCGTCGAGCGCAGTATCGCCCAGGCGCCGCGGCTCGCGGAAGTCGAACCGCTCCGGAAGCGGCTCCACGCCGGTCGGCAGCAGCCGGTCGTCCGTGGGGATCCACGAGTCGGCACCGAGTTGGAGCACCGCGTCGTCGAGCGAGCCGGTGCCGGGGGAGAGCCACGGGTGGAACCCCACCCCGTACGGGGCCGCGCTCGAACCCACGTTCCTGGTGGTGAGGGAGATGGCCAGGCCGCCTTCGCCGTCGAGCGCGTACGTGATCGCGACCTCGAGGGGGAACGGGTAGCCAGGCAGCGGGACGGTGTCGAGAGCAAGGGTCGCCGAGGCATCGTCCTGAGCGGTGATGTGCCAACGTTCCCATGCCACCAGACCGTGCAGGGCGGTACCGCGCTGCGGCTCCGTCAGTGGGAGCTGGCGGTCGACGCCCTCGAACGTGTACTGGCCGTCGCGAAGGCGGTTCGGCCAGGGCACGAGCACCGCACCGTTCGACGCCGGCGGCAGCTCATGCTCCCCGAACGGCACGATCACGTCGCGGCCGCCCGAGGAGAAGCGCCGCAACGTGGCACCGACCTCGGTGATCACCGCCTCGTCAGCGCTCGCGCGGAGGGTGACCTGGAAACCCGTCGGGGCAGCGGTGTTCGACACCTGCGCGACCCTACCGAGCGCGACGACGCGGGCGGAGTTCTGTTTGCGATCTGGGCACGATGGCTGAAGGCAGGCCCCAGGTGGCTTGCCTCGCCGACGCTGACGAGATCGTGACATCGGTGCGAGATCGTCACCGCGCGCCGACGATCTCGCGCCGACGTGACGATCTCACTCGGTGGCCTCCGACTCCGATCATCCAGTCGGATGGCGCCTCGTGAACTCGGCGCCCCCGACTGGATTCGAACCAGCGACCTTCTGCTCCGGAGGCAGACGCTCTATCCACTGAGCTACAGGGGCGTGGACCGCGGGCAACGAGGCCTGTGGACCGATCGGCGAGCCTACCAGCACGCGCGGGGCTGTTCGAGCCGGGAGCGTTCGGCATGTCCGACCGGGTCACTAAGATGACGCGAGCACGCTCACGCCGGGAGAGGGAGACGACGATGAGCCACACCCCCCACGAGGGTGACACCCCCGACGAGGGCACAGGGCGGCCCGAGGTCGAACCTCAGCACCCCGTCGTCGAGCCCGACCCGGGCCAGGTCAGCGAGCAGCCGGCCGCCACGGCCGAGCAGCCTGCAGTCGAGCCCGATCAGTCGATCGAACCCGGCCGCGCGGAGCAGCCGAGCCCGCCGGTCGCGCCGACGTCGGAGCAGGCCACCCGCGTCATCCCGACAGGCAGCGGCCCGGAACTCGGCGCCCCCGCCCAGGCCAACCCCTGGGCCGCGCCGCCACAGCAGCCAGGCGGCGACGCACCCGACGACGCGACACACCTCGCCCGCCCGGCCCAGCAGCCGCCGACGCCCAGCACCGAGCCGGCGACCGAAGTGCTTCCCGGCGGTGCCCCTGCCGACCAGCCCCATCAGCAGCCGCCCAGTGCCCCGAGCTACGGCTCGACGGCCGGTGGCGACGGCGAGCAGCCCGTGCACCAGCAGCAGCCGGACTACGGCCAGCAGCCCGCTCAGCAGCAGCCGGGCTACAGCCAGCAGCCTCAGCAGCCGCCCAGTGCGCCGAGTTTCGGTTCAACGTCGGGTGGGTTCGGGCAGCAGCCGGTACAGCAACAGCCGGGCTACGGCCAGCAGCCGGCCTACGGCCAGCAGCCTCAGCAGCCGCCGAATGCGCCGAGTTTCGGTTCGACCTCGGGTGGGTTCGGACAGCAGCCGGTGCAGCAGCCCCCCAGCTACGGTGCCGCGTCCGATGGGTTCGGCCAGCAACAGGCGCCTGGCTACGGCCAGCCCGCGCAGCAGCCGCCGCCGCAGTCGGGCTATGGGGCCGCGCCCGCGCCGTTCGGACAGGCAAGCGCGGGAGTGCCCGGGCAGCAGCCGCAGCAGCCCGGTGGCCAGCCACCCTTCGGGTCCACCGGAGGGCCTGGCGGCCCCGGCGGACCAGGAGGTCCGGGCGGCCGGCAGGGCAAGAGCTCGACCGCGGTCATCCTGGTCGCGGTGGTCGGCGGCGTGATCCTGCTCGGGTTGATCATCTTCGGCGCCTGGAAGCTGTTCAGTGGCAATGACACCGAGCCGAACGGTGGCACGGCCGAGACCTCGGAGAGCCAGGACGCCGAGACCACTGACGGCGGCGACGTCGAGACCGATGCGCCCGCCACGGGGTGCACGAACGACGTCTGCCTGCAGACCGAGGCCGAGGTCGGCCCCGAACACGCCGGCAGCGACGACATCGTCTGGACCCTGGACGGCACGTGGGCCGACGTGGACTCCGGTGACAGCCGGCAACTCGGCGGCGGCGCGGGCGTCTACGTCTCGGAGGTGGGTGAGGCGACGCTCACCGTCGTCGGGTTCGAGACGGCGGCCCACGCCGAGGCGTACGCGGACTCGGTGATGGCGGACCTGGGTGACCCCTTCTACACCGGCCCCGTCTGGGATGGGCCGGCCGACGGGCGCGGCGAAGGCACCCTCAACCAGTTCGACAACGACGGGATCGAGACCCTCGTCTGGTACGACGACGCGGGCATCGTGTGCACCCTTGAGGGCCCGTTCATCGACGCGAACGACGACCCACTGTTCAACTTCTACTTCACCCTCCCGCCGATCTGATCGGCCTGCGCTGAGATGACATCACCCTGGTCGCGGTCCACCACGTGGACCGCCGGTGAGATGAGCATCGCGAACGTACCGGTCTCGACGCTGGCCGATATGTTCGGGACGCCGTCCTACCTGCTCGACATCGCCGACCTGCGGGAACGGTGCCGCGATGTGGTGGCCGCCGCCACCGAGGCGGGTGAGCAGCACGGGATCGAGACCTCGGTCTACTACGCGAGCAAGGCCTTCAGCTCGACCGCCGTGCTGCGGTGGGCGCACGCCGAAGGTCTCCGGGTCGACGTGGCCAGCCTCGGCGAGCTCGTCACCGCGCTGCGCGCGGACGTGCCCGGCCACGCGATCGGACTGCACGGCAACAACAAGTCGGAGACCGAGATCGACCTGGCGCTCCAGCACAGCGTGGGAAGGATCGTCATCGACTCGCTCAGCGAGATCGACCTGGTCGCAGAGCGGGCTCGGGCGGCAGGCGCGGTGGCGCCGGTGATGGTGCGGGTCACCACCGGCGTGCACGCCGGCGGGCACGAGTACATCGCGACCGCTCACGAGGACCAGAAGTTCGGCCTGTCGCTCGCGACCGGTGCCGCGGCTGAGGCCGTCACCCGGATCCTGGCGGCGCCCGAGCTCCGGCTGCTGGGTCTGCACTCCCACATCGGCAGCCAGATCTTCGCTGCCGACGGGTTCGTCGAGGCGGCCCGCGCGCTGCTCGGCCTGCGGTCGCAGGTCGCGGCCAGCACGGGCACGCTGCTGGAGGAGCTGGACCTCGGCGGCGGCTTCGGCGTGGCCTACACCCCCGACGACGAGGCACCGGACGTCCCTGCCCTGATCAGCGAGCTCATCGCCACGGTGGCGCGGGTGGCGGGCGAGACCGGTGAGGCCGCGCCCGCGCTGTCGTTCGAGCCGGGGCGTGCGCTGGTGGGGCCGGCGATGGCCACTCTCTACCGGGTGGGCACGGTCAAGCCGGTCCGCCTGGAGGATGGCGGCGAGCGGCTCTACGTGTCGGTCGACGGCGGCATGAGCGACAACATCCGCACCGTCCTCTACGACGCCACCTACACAGCGGCACTCGCCTCACGGCGATCCGATGCCGAGCCGGTCCTCGCGCGCGTGGTCGGCAAGCACTGCGAGAGCGGCGACATCGTGGTGCGCGACGTCATGCTGCCCGCCGACATCCACCGCGGTGACCTGCTCGCTGTGCCGGTGACCGGCGCTTACGGGCGCAGTCTCGCCAGCAACTACAACCAGCTTCCGCGACCCGGTGTCGTGGCGATCGGCGACGGCGAACCAAGCGAGATCGTGCGCCGCGAGACGATCGAGGACCTGCTGGCCCTCGACCTCGGGTAGACCGCAAGGCTGGCCGCGCGACCAACGGGCGGGCAGCGGATCGGGTGGTCACGCGCTGCCTCTATCCTGGGTCGCGATGAGCAAGTCTGAGCCGCCCTCGCGGCTGCGCGTGGGGCTGCTCGGTTGCGGCACGGTCGGCACCGAGGTGGTCCGGCTGCTGGTGACCCACCGAGCGGAGCTCGCGCAGCGCGCCGGCGTCGAGCTGGAGCTGAGCGGGATCGCGGTGCGCTCGCTCGCGGCCGAACGAGACCCCGTGGTGCCCACGGAGCTGCTCACCACCGATGCCGAGGCTGTGATCGACGGTGCCGACGTGGTGGTCGAGCTGCTTGCCGGCGTGAACCCCGCACGAGGGCTCCTGGCTCGTGCGGTCGCGGCCGGCACCACCGTGGTCAGCGCCAACAAGGCGGTGCTCGCCACCGATGGTCCCGAGCTGTACGAGACCGCCGAGACGAACGGCGCCGGCGTGTTCTTCGAGGCCGCCGTGGCGGGAGCAGTGCCGGTGGTGCGAGGCATCCGGGAGTCGCTCGCCGGCGACCGGGTCACCCGCGTGCTGGGCATCGTCAACGGCACCACCAACTTCATCCTCGACGAGATGACCCGCGAGGGCAGCGACTTCGGAGCCGTGCTCGAGCGAGCCCAGGCACTCGGGTACGCCGAGGCGGACCCGACAGCCGACGTCGCCGGTCACGACGCCGCCGCCAAGGCGGCGATCCTCGCCTCGCTCGCCTTCCACAGCCGGGTCACCCTGAGCGATGTCCCGACGGCGGGAATCACCGAGGTCTCGGCCGCGGACATCGCGGCTGCCACCGAGATGGGCTATGTGGTCAAGCTCCTCGCGATCGCCGAGGCGGGCGAGAGCGGTTTGGCCGTGCGGGTGCATCCGGCGCTGGTGCCGCTCGACCACCCGCTCGCGGGCGTGCACGGGGCGTACAACGCTGTGGTCGTCGACGCCGAGGCAGCCGGAACCTTGATGTTCTACGGCGCCGGTGCGGGAGGCCAGCCGACCGCGAGCGCCGTGCTGGGAGACCTGGTCAGCGCGGCGAGGCTGCTCGTCTCCGGTGCCCGCCCGCCTGCGGAGTCCCGCTACGCGGCACTGCCCGTGGTGGACCCCGCCTCGGTACGCACCCGGTACCTGATCCGGCTCGACGTGGCCGATCGCGCCGGCGTGCTCGCCGAGATCGCCCGGGTGTTCGCGGCGCACGACGTCTCGCTCGAGACGCTGCGGCAGGGGGCGTCGGAGGAGAACGTGGCGAGTCTGGTGCTGATCACGCACGGTCAGACCGAGGCGGCGCTGTCGGCTGCGGTCGGCGAGCTCGCGCAGCTGGAACCGGTGCACAGGGTCACCTCGATCCTGCGCGTGGAAGGACACTGATGGCTACCCCTTGGCGCGGCGTGATCGCCGAGTACGCGGATCGACTCCCGATCGAGGCCGGCGACCCGGTCGTGACGCTCGGGGAGGGTGGCACGCCGCTGCTCGCCTCTCCCGCACTGTCGGAGCGCACAGGGGCGCAGGTGCACGTCAAGGTCGAGGGCGCCAACCCCACCGGGTCGTTCAAGGACCGCGGCATGACGATGGCGATCAGCAAGGTCGCCGCGACCGACACCGAGATGGTCGTGTGTGCTTCCACGGGCAACACCTCCGCCTCCGCCGCCGCCTACGCCGCGCGCGCCGGGCTCGGCTGCGCCGTGGTGCTGCCCGCCGGCAAGATCGCCGCGGGCAAGCTCGCTCAGGCGGTGGTGCACGGCGCCAAGCTGATTGCCGTGGACGGTAACTTCGACGATTGCCTGCGGATCGTGCGTGAGCTCGCCGAGCAGCACCCGGTGGCGCTGGTGAACTCGGTGAACCCGTTCCGGTTGCAGGGCCAGAAGACGGCGGCGTTCGAGGTGGTCGATGTGCTGGGGGATGCGCCGGACATCCACGTGCTGCCGGTCGGCAACGCCGGCAACATCTCCGCGTACTGGATGGGCTACCGCGAGTACGCGACGAGCGGTCCGGCCACCCGGCTCCCCACCATGTGGGGTGTGCAGGCCGATGGCGCCGCCCCGTTCGTCAAGGGTGAGCCGGTCGAGTTCCCCGAGACGATCGCCACCGCGATCCGGATCGGTAACCCGGCCTCCTGGGACCTCGCGGTCGCGGCGCGGGACGACTCCGGCGGGCGGATCGACGCCGTGAGCGACGCGCAGATCCTCGACGCTCAGGCTCTGCTCGCCCGCGAGCAGGGCGTGTTCGTCGAGCCGGCATCCGCTGCGAGCATCGCCGGGCTGCTCGCCCGTGCCGAGGCGGGCGACGTGCCCGCGGGGGCTGTCGTCGTGTGAACCGTGACCGGCAACGGTCTCAAGGACACGGCGACTGCTCTCGGCAGCCGCGAGGTCGAGCCCGAGGTGGTCGGCAGGGATCTGGCCGACACCGTGCGCGCGTTGGGTCTGTAGGTCCCACGATGGTGCGTCTGATCGCGGACTGCACGGCAGTCAGGGTGCCGGCGACCAGCGCGAACCTCGGTCCCGGCTTCGATGCGTTCGGACTCGCGCTCGGCCTGCACGATCGCGTGGAGGTGCGGGCGGTGGCCGGATCCACCTCGGTGCACGTGACCGGCGAGGGCGCCGGTGAGGTCCCGGGTGGCGAGGACCACCTCGTGGTGCGAGCGATCCGAGCCGGGCTCGAGTACGTCGGCGCGCCGCAGGCGGGGCTGGAGCTGCGGTGCACGAACGCCATCCCGCACGGCCGTGGCCTCGGCTCGAGCGCCGCAGCCGTGGTGGCCGGCCTGCTCGCGGCGCGCGCACTCGTGAGCGAGCCCGAAGCGCTCGACGACGTCGCGATCCTCGGTCTGGCCACCGAGTTCGAGGGGCACCCCGACAATGCGGCACCGGCGCTGCTCGGCGGCGCGACCATCGCCTGGATCGACGCCGAGGGCGCGCGTGCCGCCCGGCTGCCGGTGCTCCACGAGATCTCGGCAGTGGTGCTGGTGCCCCAGGCGCGGTTGTCGACCACGAAGGCTCGCGCCACGCTGCCGGGCCATGTGCCGCATCGTGACGCGGCACACGGTGTGGGCCGGGCGGGGCTGCTGGCACTCGCGCTCACGGCGCGGCCCGACCTGCTGCTGCCCGGGACCGAGGACCGGCTCCACCAGAGCTACCGGGCGAGCGTCATGCCCGAGTCCGTGGCCGCCGTCGAGAGACTGCGTGAGCACGGCTACGCCGCGGTGATCTCGGGTGCCGGTCCCAGCGTGCTGGTGCTGCACAGCCGAGCCAGCAGCGGCCCCGCCGCGCGGGCCGAGATCGCGGACCTCGCCGGTGCCGGCTGGCGCGTGCGCGAGCGTCCGATCGACCTCGACGGCGCGCGCGTGCTCGAGAGCTGATCCGGGCCGCACCAGGCCGCTGCACTGCGCGGGAGGCAACACCGAGGGCTGGTAGTGTCCTGATCCGACAAGATGTGCAGGCGCGTTCGCGCCGAGGCCGCTGTCGATTCTTTCGTAGCTCATCTGTACACGTGACGCGTAGCAGCGCCTCCCCAACTCCTCGAAGGACCGTCGTGACCGACACCACCGAGACCGCAGCGCCCGGCAAGTCCGGGTCGCTCTCCGATCTGCGCATGCCGGAGCTGCAGGCGCTCGCCGGCCGGCTCGGCATCACGGGCATCTCCAAGATGCGCAAGCCGCAGCTCGTCGAGGCGATCCGCGAGAAGCGGCGCGAGAACGGGCAGCGCCCACGCGCCGAGCAGCCTGCTCTCACCGAGTCATCGCGTGAGGAGAAGCCGCGGCGTGGCGAGGGCCGCAGCACCGCGCGGTCGCAAGGCGCTGACGCCGCGAAGGAGTCCGCCCAGCGGTCCGCCTCGCAGGGCTCCGCCCCGCAGCAGGGTGAGGCACAGGAGGACGGCGCGGAGAAGCAGCCGCGTCAGCGCACCCGTCAGCAGCGCAACCAGGGTGGCGACGGGGGCCAGCGTCGCGCGCAGCAGGACAGCCGGCAGGACAACCAGCAACGCGGACAGCAGGGACGTCAGGGCGAGAAGGGTGATGAGTCCGAGCAGAAGATGGCCTCGCTCGACGAGATCATCCACTTTCCCGAGCCCACGGAGCGCAGCTCGCGCGAGGACAACCCGCGAGGCAACCGGCGTGCGAACCGCCAGCAGGGCTCGCCCGACCAGAGCACTGGCGCGGACGCGCAGGACGACAGCGGTGACGACGACGACCGTCCCGGCCGCCGGCGTCGGGGTCGTGACCGGTATCGCGACCGCAAGCGGCGCCAGCCAGGCAACGCCCGCGAGAGCGGCAACGATGACGAGCCGGAGATCCTCGAGGACGATGTCCTGATCCCGGTCGCTGGTGTGCTCGACGTGCTGGAGAACTACGCGTTCGTCCGCACCAGCGGGTACCTGCCGGGGGCGAACGACGTGTATGTCTCGCTCGGTCAGGTCAAGAAGGCCGGCCTGCGACGCGGTGACGCGGTCACCGGCGCCGTGCGACAGCCCCGGGAGGGCGAGAGCCAGCGGCAGAAGTTCAACGCGCTGGTGCGCCTGGACTCGGTCAACGGTGCGCCCGTGGAGGATGCGCTGACCCGGGCCGAGTTCGCGGACCTCACGCCGTTGCACCCCGACGAGCGGATCCGCCTGGAGACCACCACCCGCGAGGTCACCGGCAGGGTCGTGGATCTCGTCTCGCCCTGGGGCAAGGGACAGCGTGTCCTGGTCCTGGCGCCGCCGAAGGCGGGCACCACGGCCACGCTGCAGGTGCTCGCGAACGCGATCACCACCAATCACCCCGAAGCACACCTCATGGTCGTGCTCGTCGATGGCCGCCCGGAAGAGGTCACCGACTGGCAGCGCAACGTCGCCGGCGAGGTCATCGCCTCGCCGTTCGACCTGCCCGCGGCCGACCACACGACGGTGGCCGAGCTCGCCGTCGAGCGCGCGAAGAGGCTGGTGGAGCTGGGTCAGGACGTGGTGATCCTGCTCGACTCGCTCACCCGCCTGGCGCGGGCGTACAACGTGACAGCGCCGCCGTCGGGCCGTGCGCTCGCAGGCGGGGTCGACGCTGGTGCCGTGTACCAGCCGAAGAAGCTGGTGGGCGCGGCACGCAACATCGAGAACGGCGGTTCGCTCACGATCGTCGCGACCGCTGCGGTCGAGAGCGGCTCGGCCACCGATGAGGTCATCCTCGAAGAGCTCGGCGGCACCGCCAGCTCCGAGCTCCGGCTCGTGCGGGCGCTGGCCGACCGACGGGTGTTCCCGGCTGTGGACCCGCTGGCGTCCAGCACCGCTCACGACGACGTCCTGCTCACTCCGGACGAGTTGGCTGCGACCCGCAAGCTCCGTAGCGTGCTCGGTGAGCTGGAGCCGGCGGTCGCGTTGGAGACACTGCTCACCCGCATCAAGCAGAGCGCGTCGAACGCGGAGCTGCTGCTGTCGGTGAGCCGGGCCGAGTGAGGACCGGAGCGAGGGGTCGATGACCGAGGAGTTCGCCGTCGTCGGACCGATGCTCGATGAGTACGCCGACATCGAGCGCCAGCTCGCCGACCCGGCTGTGCACGGCGACCAGGCACGGGCGCGTGCCCTGGGGCGCCGCTACGCCGAGCTGGGTGGCATCGTGGCGAGCTACCGCGCCTGGCGCGGCGCTGCGGACGACGTCGAGGCCGCGCGCGAGCTGGCCGAGGCGGACGCCTCGTTCGCGGCGGAGCTCCCGGGCCTGGAAGCCGCTGCGGCCGAGGCCGGCGAGGCCCTGCGCACGCGCCTGATCCCGCGGGATCCGGATGATGCCCGTGACGTCATCCTGCAGGTCAAGGCGGGGGAGGGCGGCGAGGAGTCCGCGCTGTTCGCGGGGGACCTGCTCCGGATGTACATGCGTTACGCCGAGCAGCAGGGCTGGAGCACTCAGGTCCTCGACAGCACCGAGTCCGACCTGGGCGGCTACAAGGATGTCTCGATCGCGGTCAAGGCCCGCAGCGTGTCCGACCCGGCCGAGGGTGTGTGGGCGCACCTGAAGTACGAGGGCGGCGTGCACCGGGTCCAGCGCGTGCCGGTCACCGAGTCGCAGGGCAGGATCCACACATCCGCTGCCGGCGTGCTCGTGCTCCCCGAGGCCGACGAGACCGGCGAGATCGAGATCGATCCGAACGACCTGCGTATCGATGTGTTCCGTTCATCCGGCCCTGGCGGCCAGAGCGTCAACACGACCGACTCCGCCGTCCGCATCACGCACGAGCCCACCGGGATCGTGGTGTCGATGCAGAACGAGAAGAGCCAGCTCCAGAACCGTGAGGCGGCGATGCGGGTGCTGCGCGCCCGGCTGCTCGCGGCACAGAAGGAAGAGGCTGAGGCGGCCGCCGCCGAGCAGCGGCGCTCACAGGTGCGCACCGTCGACCGCTCCGAGCGGATCCGTACCTACAACTTCCCGGAGAACCGGATCGCGGACCACCGCACCGGCTACAAGGCGCACAACCTCGAGGCGGTCCTCGACGGCGACCTCGGTCCGGTGATCGCCTCCGCGATCGCGATGGACGAGGCCGAGCGTCTCGGCGTCACCGAGTCCTGAGGTGTCGGTGCCCGACGGCGATGGGTCGCCTTCGCTGCCCACCATGCGTCAGCTCGTGGATGGGGCGACGGCGGTGCTCACCGAGGCGGGGGTTCCCTCGCCTCGTCATGATGCGCTCGCGCTCGCGGCGTTCGCTCTGGGGCTGCCGCACCTTGAGCTCGCCCTCGCGCCGCCGGTGACCTCGGAGCTGGTCGCCGAGCTCACGGAGCTGTTGGAGCGGCGGCGGCGCCGCGAACCGCTGCAGCAGATCGTGGGGTACACGGTGTTCCGCTACGTGACGCTGCGGATGGCGCCGGAGGTGTTCGTGCCGCGGCCGGAGACCGAGGTGGTCGCCGGCGCTGCGATCGAGGAGGTGCAGCGGCTGGTTCGCGCGGGTGAACCACATCCTCTCGTGGTCGACCTGTGGACCGGGTCGGGCGCGATCGCGGCCCCGGTGGACACCGAGACCCCGGCGCGCGTGGTCGCCGTCGAGGCCTCCTCGGAGGCGGTCGCGCTGACGCGCGCGAATCTCGGCGCGGTGGGCAAGAGCCCGATGCGGGTCGAGATCGGTGACGTCCAGGACCCACAGCGGCTGGTGGACCTTGACGGCTCGGTTGCCGTGCTCGT
>NZ_JBMDXJ010000429.1:0-2562 GCF_048594945.1 Pseudactinotalea sp.
GCGGATGAGGGTCTTGCGCCCTCGCCGGTACTTCTTCGGTAGCTGGGCGAGGGCGAGCTGGGTGGTGGTGATGTGGTCGGCCGCGGTGTTGGAGCCCGCGTTGCCCGGCCGCAGGAGGGCAGCGACGGGTTCTCCGGTGCCGCCGGGTCCGTGATCGACGAACGCCATGAGGGGGTGGTGGCCGTAGGTCTTCTTCCAGGTCGCGGCAGCGTCCTGTTTCTCCGAGTGCGCGATCACGAGAACGCCGTCGAGGTCGACCGTGACCTGGCCGTCGGCGTCTGGGGCGTTCCCGCCCGCCAGTGACCAGACCCGGTTGCGGGCTTCGGCCCGTGCGGACCGGATGGCTTGGAGGGCTTTGTCGCCGGAGGCGGCAAGAGCGTCGATCAGGCGGGAGACGGTCGGGTCGGAGGCGACCGCACCGAAGACGGCCAGCTCGCACCGCAGCATCGCGACATCCGCGAGACAGTCCCTGCCCTGCGCGACCGCCAGCGCGACATCCAGGAGCACCTTGCCGGGATCATGGACAGCCCGCGTCTTCCGCCACGGAGCCAGAGCTACGGTTATGACCTGGTCAAGACCGGTCTTGCGGACCGTCTCCACGAGCTGGACCGAACCGGCCCGCGACACGAGGGTAAGACCCGGTACGCTGTTTCGCCTGGGAAGTGCCTCCGACAGGGGCGGGAACAAGGACCTCCGCAATCCTCATTCTCGCTGGTCAGAGGCATTTTCAGCTTTGCTGACCGTCTGCCGGACAGCACGCTTCATGAAAGCGCGAGGATAGTGAGGCTCGGCTGCAACAGAGTCTGGCCAGGCTCCTGTCGCTCGGTGTGCTCGGACCTTGCGGTTTGGCCTCCGGCTGGTGCCGCATTCCTGTAGCTCGGCACAGAAGCGATGCTGGGCGGAGTGCTGTTGCATGCGACCTGCCGAGACAAGCGCCCGCACCCTCTCATCGGCGGAGCGGGCAACCACCGCGTCTGCTGCGAGCGAACTTGCCACTCCCCGCTGGGTACGGCCGCATCTTCGGGCTAACGTTCCGCGGTGCCGCGCAGGGCGGTGACCAGTAGCGGAAGGGAAGTTCTCTTGAAGGATCCGATACGGAAAGTGCTCCACAAGGACGGTCGCACTCGTTATCGCCTGGTGGTGGATGTCGGCACTAACGAGGCTGGCAAACGAAAGCAGCTGACGCGCACCTTCGACACGAAGAAGCAGGCGGTCACCGAGCTTTCGCGTATCCGGCACCAGGTTCAGCAGAGCACCTTCGTCGCACCGACCAAGCTGACGGTGGACGAGTGGCTCGACACCTGGCTCACCAGCGCCATTCGCGAAGTCGAGGCAGCGACTGCCGCGAACTACGAGGACGCCCTGCGGCCGGTACGGACCCACCTCGGTGACAAGGCTCTGCAGGCGCTCACCGAGGAGGACATCGAGGGCCTGGTCGACTGGATGCTGACCAGTGGCCGGGTGCGGGGAGGAAAGGCCGGCACTGGCCTCGGAGTCAGGTCGGTCCGGTTGACTCTGGGCCGGCTCCGTGCGGCGCTGAACATGGCGGTGCGCCGCCAGCTCGTACCCCGAAACGTCGCGCAGTACGTCACCATCCCCCGGAAGGCACGCGACGCCGCGCTGGAGGCGAAGGCCGAGCGGAAACCGTGGACGGAGGAGGAAGCACTCCCCTTCCTGCGCCACATCGCCGGGGACCGCCTGCACGCTCCGATGCTGCTCCTGCTCCTCGGCCTGCGCCCGGCCGAGGTATGTGGCCTTCGCTGGCAGGACGTGGATCTCAAGGCCGGGACGCTGCAGGTAGCGATGACCCGGACCAACGTCGAACGCATCGTGGTCGAGAAGGCTCCGAAGACAGCGGCGGGACGGCGGAGGCTGCTCCTCCCCCGCGTTGTCACCGAGGCCCTGGGCAGCTTCCGTACCCAGCAGGCGAAGGAGCGGCTCGCGGCTGGCGAGGCATACTCCGCCAGCGGTCGCGTCGTGGTCGACGAGTTCGGCGGGGCAGTGAAGACCGACTGGCTTCGACGCCGCTGCTACCGCCTCATGGAGACCTCCGGAGTACGGCGGGTCCGCCCCTACGACGCCCGCCACGCCGTCCTCACCTGGCTGGCCGCCTCGGGGGTACCGGACGTCGTGGTCTCCGCCTGGGCCGGACACAGCGATCTGTCCTTTACCAAACGGGTCTACGTACACCCGGACGTACAGCACCTCCAACCCGCGGTGGACCGGCTCAATGCCGTGTTCGACCAGGCCTGAGGCGGCACCGCGGACGAATGTGAGAAGTTGTGAGAGGTAGCCCTGAAACACAAAACAGGGCCCCGTCTCACATGAGTGAAACAGGGCCCTGACCTGCAATGGAGCCTTGCGCTCCTGTCGGGACGACAGGATTTGAACCTGCGACCCCTTGACCCCCAGTCAAGTGCGCTACCAAGCTGCGCCACGTCCCGTGCTCGTCCCGCCGGTCCCCCGGCGCTCCGTGCACAAAGAACAATACCCCACTTCGGTGGTGGCCCGCGCACACCCCCGGGTGGGTCACCGGCCGGACCGGGCAGGTCCGGACGGCTG
>NZ_JBMDXJ010000043.1:0-13865 GCF_048594945.1 Pseudactinotalea sp.
TCTCACTGCTTGACTCCGCTCTCAACCGCGAGCGCCTGGATCCGGCACAGCTGCCGGACGTACGCAACGGGATCCGCGGCCGCCGGGGCGCAGCGGCGGTGCACGAGTGGTGGCACCTGATCGACGAACGCTCCGAGTCGCCGCTGGAGACCCTCGCCAGGCTCGACTCCTACGATCACGGGCTCCCACCGGAGGAGCTCCAGCTGATCGTCACCGACAGAGACGAGAACGTCCTCGGACGCGGAGATCTCGGGTGGCGGGGACGGCGCAAGTGGGTCGTGGCCGAGATGGACGGTATCGAGGAGCACAGCAAGCCCACGGCGCTTTTCGGCGACCGAACGCGCCAGAACGCCATGCAGAATCGCGGTTCGTTGATCATGCTGCGCTTCACCAGCAAGGATGTTCGCGCCTCGGGCACGATCCCACGAGACGTGCGAGCTGCTCTCCTCGAGGCTTGAACGGCTCCATCCTGACCTGCCTGTCCCCGGCTGCCCACGGATGCCGAGCGCGCGCTTCGTACCGCTTCCCGCTGCCGAATGCGCGGAACGTGGCGTTCCCGCGCTGAGACCGGCACTTCCGCGCGTTCGGCAGGTGAGGATGTGGGCGGCGTGGGCGGCAACTAGGGCGTCGCCCCCCAACGTGCTCGTCAGGCGTTCGTGACCAGCGCGAGCTCCGTCGGGGCGGCGAGGTCGGCGTGCTTCGGGACGATGCGGACCGCGTAGCCGAACGGGCCGGCCTGCTGCAGCGTGAAGGCGCGGGCGAACTGGTGGCGGCCGCCCTCGTAGGTGTCGGTGAGCTCGAGCGAGGCGGTGCCGAAGTCGGCGATCTCGTCGTTGTCGGCGACGAGGCCGTAGTTCATCTGGACCTCGACGTCCGACGGCGCCAGGTCCCCGAGCGACACGAACGCCTTCACGGTCACGTGGTCGCCCACCTTCACGGCATCGTGCAGCCCTTCGGACTCCACGTGGTCCACGCGCACCGACGGCCACGCAGCCCGCACCTTCGCCTTCCACTCGGCGAGCTCGACGGCGCCTGTGTGACCGGGGCCGTCCGCATCGCGGTAGGACAGCGCGACCGGGGCGTAGAGCTGCTCCACGTAGTCGCGGACCATCCGGGTGGCCTGCACCTTCGGCCCGAGGGTCGCGAGCGTGTGCCGCACGTTCTCGAGCCAGTGCAGCGGCAGCCCGTGCTCGTCGCGGTCGTAGAACCGCGGCGCCACAGTGTTCTCGATGAGGTCGTACAGGGCGGCGGCCTCGAGGTCGTCGCGCCGGTCCGCGTCCTCGACACCGTCGGCGGTGGGGATGGCCCAGCCGTTGTGGCCGTCGTACATCTCGTCCCACCAGCCGTCGAGGATCGACAGGTTGAGCGAGCCGTTGAGCGCGGCCTTCATCCCGGAGGTGCCGCACGCCTCGAGCGGGCGCAGCGGGTTGTTCAGCCACACGTCGGTGCCCGGGTAGAGCGTCTGCGCCATCTCGATGTCGTAGTTCGGGAGGAACACGATCCGGGTGCGCACCTCGGGGTCGTCGGCGAACTGCACGAGCTTCTGGATCAGCCGGATCCCCTGCTCATCGGCCGGGTGCGACTTGCCGGCGACCACGATCTGGATCGGCCGCTCCGGGTCGGTCAACAGCTTCCTCAGGCGGTCCTGGTCACGCAGCATCAGCGTCAGCCGCTTGTACGTGGGGACACGGCGAGCGAACCCGATCGTCAGCACGTCGGGATCGAGCACGTCGTCGACCCAACCGAGCTCCGCGGGCGAGGCGCCGCGCCGCAGCCAGGACGCACGGACACGCTTGCGCGCATCCTCAACCAGGCGCTCCCGCATCATCCCGCGCAGCCGCCAGAGCGTGTCATCGTCGATGCCGCCCTCGGCCTTCAACCAGCCCTGCCCGTCGGCGAGCTCGTCACTGCTGAAGTGCTCAGCCTGCGCCTCGGCGAACTGTGGGTCCACCCAGGTCGGCGCGTGCACGCCGTTCGTGACGGAGCCGATCGGCACCTCGCTGACGTCGAAGCCCGGCCACAGCGGCGCAAACATGCCGCGGGAGACCGTGCCGTGCAGCTGCGCCACACCGTTGGCCTTCTTCGCCATCCGCAGCCCCATGACCGCCATGTTGAAGATGCCCTCGCCACCGCCCTCATAGCTTTCGGCACCGAGCGCGAGCACGCGGTCGACCGGGATGCCCGGCAGCTCGGCAGCGCCGCCGAAGTACTGCGCCACGAGACCGGCGTCGAACCGGTCGATCCCTGCCGGCACCGGCGTGTGCGTGGTGAACACGGTCCCCGAGCGCACGGCCTCGAGCGCAGCGTCGAACGAGAGCCCCTCCGCCTCGACCAGCTCACGCATGCGCTCCACCCCGAGGAAGCCCGCGTGCCCCTCGTTGCAGTGATACACCTCGGGCTCCGGACCGTCGGAGAGCCGGGCGTGCAGCCGCAGCGCCCGCACGCCACCCATCCCCAGCAGCAGCTCCTGCTGCAGCCGGTGCTCGCTCGTGCCGCCGTAGAGCCGGTCGGTGACGCGCCGCATCGCGTCGTCGTTCTCGGGCACGTTCGAGTCGAGCAGCAGCAGCGCCACCCGCCCCACGTCGGCCCGCCACACCTGCGCGTGCAGCTCTGCGCCGCCGGCGAGCGCCAGCGTCACGCGCGCCGGTGTGCCGTCGGGCTCACGCAGCAGCGTCAACGGCAGGTTGTCAGGGTCCAGCAGCGGGTATGTCTCCGACTGCCACCCGTCCCGCGTGAGCGACTGCCGGAAGTAGCCCGCCCCGTAGAGCAGTCCGACGCCGATGATCGGCACTCCCAGGTCGGACGCGCTCTTGAGGTGGTCACCCGCGAGGATGCCCAGCCCGCCCGAGTACTGCGGCAGGGCGGCGGTGATCCCGAACTCGGCCGAGAAGTACGCGATCGCGCGCGGCAGCTCCGCCTCGCCTGCGGACGCGCGGCGCGACGCCTCCTGCTGGTACCAGCGGGGTTCGCTGAGATAGGTACCCAGATCGGCGGCGAGACCCTGCACCCGAGCCACGAAGTCGCCGTCGTTCGCGAGCTCGGTGAGCCGCTCGGAGGTGAGGGCACCCAGCAGCTTGACCGGGTCCCCGTGCACGTCCTCCCACAACGTCGGGTCGATGGACGCGAACAGCTCACGCGTGGGGGCGTGCCAGGACCAGCGCAGGTTGAGCGCGAGGTCGTCGAGCGCGCTCAGCGCCTCGGGCAGCACGGTCCGTACGGTAAATCGGCGGATGGCTCTCACGCGCCGGAGTGTAACCATCCCACGTTGCCTCGGCATATCCGGGATGTGGCCGACTCCACACGGCTCGGAGCGCCCTCGCGCACCGCCGGTTCTCGGTAGGTTCAAGACGTGATCGAGGACAGCCCCATGCCCACTCCGTACGCACCGATCGGGCGGATCCCGGTGATCGATGTCGGCCCGCTCGCCGAAGGTGGCCGATGGCCCACCAAGGCCGTGGTCGGCGAGGTGGTGCCGGTGCGCGCGACCGTGTTTCGCGAGGGTCACGACGCCGTGGCCGCCACCGCCGTGCTCGTTGCCCCCGACGGCTCCGACCACACCAGCGTCCGGATGCGCGACATCGCACCCGGCCTGGACACGTTCTTCGCCCAGGTGGTCCCCGACGCGGAGGGCCTGTGGGGGTTCCGCGTCGAGGGCTGGTCCGACCCGTACGGCACCTGGGCGCACGACGCAGGAATCAAGATCCACGCCGGCGTCGACGTCGAGCTCATGCTCGTCGAGGGCGCTCTGGTTCTCGAGCGCGCAGCGAACACACGGACGGGATTGATTGTGCCCACCGAGGCGGAGCGCACCGTTCTGCTCGATGCCGTCTCCGCCCTGCGTGATGAGTCCCGGCCGGCGGGCGCCCGCCTGGCGGCGGGCACCTCGCCGGAGGTGAAGGCCGTGCTGGAGCGCACGCCCTTGCGGGACGCGATCTCACCGAGTGCGACGTACCCGCTGCGGGTGCAGCGACCGCTCGCGCTCTGCGGCGCGTGGTACGAGTTCTTCCCGCGCTCCGAGGGTGCGGCGAAGGATCCAGACACGGGCGCGTGGACCTCCGGCACCCTGCGCACGGCAGCGAAACGGCTGCCCGGCATCGCTGCGATGGGCTTCGACGTCGCCTACCTGACGCCGATCCACCCGATCGGCACCACGAACCGCAAGGGCCGCAACAACACGCTCACCACCCTCCCGGGCGACCCCGGTTCGCCCTACGGGATCGGGTCAGCCGAAGGCGGGCACGACGCGATCCACCCCGAGCTCGGCACCGTGGCCGATCTCGACGCGTTCGTCACCGAGGCCAAGCGGCTGGGTCTGGAAGTGGCGCTGGACATCGCACTGCAGGCCTCCCCCGACCACCCGTGGGTGGCCGAGCACCCGGAGTGGTTCACCACGCGCGCCGACGGCACGATCGCCTACGCCGAGAACCCGCCGAAGAAGTACCAGGACATCTACCCGCTCAACTTCGACAACGACCCCGAGGGGATCTATGTCGCGATCCGCGACATGCTCGAGCACTGGGTCGAGCACGGGATCACCGCGTTCCGGGTGGACAACCCGCACACCAAGCCGCTCACGTTCTGGGAGCGGCTGCTGCGCGAGTTCGACGACACGCACCCCGAAGTGATCTTCCTCTCGGAGGCCTTCACCAAGCCGGCGATGATGCGCACACTGGCGACGATCGGGTTCCACCAGTCGTACACGTACTACGCATGGCGCAACACCGCGGCCGAGCTGGGCGAGTACCTGCGTGAGGTCTCCGGTGACCTGGGAGCGGTGATGCGCCCCAGCTTCTGGCCCACGACTCACGACATCCTCACGCCGTACATGCAGCAGGGTGGCATCCCCGCGTTCGCGATCCGCGCGATCATCGCGGCGACCGCGGTACCCACCTGGGGGATCTACTCCGGCTACGAGCTGGCCGAGTCGATCGCACGCCCCGGCGCCGAGGAGCAGATCGACAACGAGAAGTACGAGTTCAAGCCCCGCGACTGGGACGAGGCAGCGCAGCGCAACGGCCTCACCGCGCTCCTGACCCGGCTCAACGAGATCCGGCACCAGCACCCGGCGCTGCAGCAGCTGCGCAACCTCACTGTGCACGGCACCACCGACGACGCAATCCTGTGCTTCTCCAAGCGCATCGCCCCCGAGCACGCCGCCGACGGCGTGGGCGAGACCGTGATCGTGTGCGTCACCACGGACCCGTACACCACCCGGCAGGGCCACCTGCAGCTCGACATGTCGGCGCTGGGGCTGGAGGTGGGTGAGGAGTTCGTGGCACACGACGTGCTCTCGGGACAGACGTTCTCCTGGGGATCGAGCCCCTACGTGCGGCTCGACCCGCACGGGGGTTGCGCCCACGTCGTGGTGGTGGAGCACCGGTGAGCGGGCGCCATGCAGCCCCGGACGAGGGATCCACGCCCGTACCCTTGTCGGACACCTCGAGCGAGGAGGATGCGGTGACCCAGAACCCGGGCTCGGACCCCGGCGCGACCCCCACCCCGGTCTCGGTGCCTGCACACGTGCTCACCGCCGTCGCGCAGGGACTCCACTTCGCCCCGCACGACGTGCTCGGACCGCACCAGCACGAGGGTGCGGTGACGATCCGAACCGTGCGTCACGGCGCGGACGCGGTCACTGTCCTCACGCACGAGACGAGGATCCCGGCCCAGCACGAGCATGACGGGGTGTGGACCGCCGTCGTGCCCTCCGACGAGGTGCCCGAGTACCAGCTCGAGGTCACCTACGGGGACCGGACGGACGTCGTCGACGACGGCTACCGCTACCTACCCACGCTCGGCGAGGTCGATCGACACCTGATCCGCGAGGGGCGGCACGAGCGGCTGTGGACCGTGCTGGGCGCGCACGTGCGCCGGTTCCCGACCGGGTTCGGCGAGGTCACCGGTACCTCGTTCGCGGTGTGGGCGCCGAACGCGCGCGCGGTGCGTGTGGTCGGCGACTTCAACGGCTGGGACGGCCGTGCGACGTCGATGCGCTCGCTCGGCGACAGCGGGATCTGGGAGGTGTTCGTGCCGCACGTCGGCAAGGGCACCCGGTACAAGTTCGAGATCGTCACACCCGACGGCGCATCGCGTGCGAAGGCCGACCCGATGGCACGTGCCGCCGAGGTGCCGCCCGCGACCGCCTCGGTGGTCACCGAGTCCGAGCACACCTGGACCGACGACGCCTGGCTGGAGCGGAGGCAGCAGGGCGATCCTCATCAGGGCCCGATGAGCATCTACGAGGTGCACCTCGGCTCGTGGCGGCAGGGCCTCTCCTACCGCGAGCTCGCCGACCAGCTGACCGAGTACGTGACCTGGATGGGCTTCACGCATGTGGAGCTGCTGCCGGTGGCCGAGCACCCGTTCGGCGGCTCGTGGGGCTACCAGGTCACCTCCTACTACGCGCCGACCTCCCGCTTCGGCTCGCCCGACGACTTCCGCTACCTGGTCGACACCCTGCACAACGCGGGCATCGGCGTCATCCTCGACTGGGTGCCTGCGCACTTCCCCAAGGACGGGTGGGCGCTCGCCCGGTTCGACGGCACGCCGCTGTACGAGCACCCCGACCCGATGCGCGGCGAGCAGCTCGACTGGGGCACGTACGTGTTCGACTTCGGCCGCAACGAGGTGCGGAACTTCCTCGTGGCGAACGCCGTGTACTGGCTGAGCGAGTTCCACGTGGACGGGCTGCGCGTGGACGCGGTGGCCTCGATGCTCTACCTCGACTACTCGCGGCAGCCGGGTCAGTGGCGTCCGAACGTGCGCGGCGGCCGCGAGAACCTCGAGGCGATCCAGTTCCTGCAAGAGACGAACGCCACCGCGTATCGCACGAATCCCGGGATTGTGATGATCGCCGAGGAGTCGACCGCGTGGCCGGGCGTGACGGCTCCGACCTCCGGCGGCGGGCTCGGGTTCGGGCTGAAGTGGAACATGGGGTGGATGAACGACACCCTCCGCTACATGGCGGAGGAGCCGATCAACCGCCGCTACCACCACGGCGAGCTGACGTTCTCCCTGGTGTACGCGTTCTCCGAGCAGTACGTGCTGCCGCTCTCGCACGACGAGGTGGTGCACGGCAAGGGCTCGCTGCTGCGCAAGATGCCCGGCGACCGCTGGCAGCAACTCGCCGGGGTACGCGCCCTGTTCGCGTACATGTGGACCCACCCGGGCAAGAACCTGATCTTCATGGGCGACGAGTTCGGGCAGGACG
The DNA here is from genome assembly GCF_048594945.1 of Pseudactinotalea sp. Lineage (NCBI taxonomy): Bacteria > Bacillati > Actinomycetota > Actinomycetes > Micrococcales > Cellulomonadaceae > Pseudactinotalea > Pseudactinotalea sp. The sequence continues at coordinate 7,211 of NZ_JBMDXJ010000043.1, forward strand.
CCGAGTGGGCCGAGTCGCGCTCGCTCGACTGGTGGCAGGGCGACGATCCGCAGCATGCGGGTGTGCGGCTACTGGTCCGCGACCTCAATCGGGTCTACCGCGAGCATCCGGCGCTCTGGGCGAACGACTTCAGCCACGCGGGCTTCCAGTGGCTCGAGGCCGGCGACGGCGACCACAACACCATCTCCTACCTCCGCCTCGGCGAGGGCCAGATCGTGGCCGTGGTGGTGAACTTTGCCGGCAGCGCCCACGAGGGCTACCGGGTGGCACTCCCCCACGGCGGCGACTGGGTCGAGCTGCTCAGCACCGATGACGTGCAGTACGGAGGGTCGGGCGTGACCAACACCGGCCGTATCACGGCCCAGGAGTTCGCCTGGGCCGGCCGCAGCCACTCCGCCGAGGTGCGCGTCCCGCCGCTCGGCGCGGTCCTGCTCACCCCCGCCCCCTGAGATTCAACGCTCTTCCGGCACAGCAAGGGTTTCAACGCTGTTCCGGCATCGTCCGTCGGCGATGCCGGAACAGCGTTGAGTGTTGCTCAGTGCCGGATCAGCGTTGAAAGTTGCTGGGCCTTCAGTAGAGGGCGATCGCGAGGTCGCGGCGCGCCTTGAGCACGGCGGCCTCGGCCGGGTCGGCGAGGAGGAACAGCTCCACGAGCCGCGCCCGTGCGGCCTCCTTGTCGTCTCCACCGCTGGACCGCACCGCAGCCAGCAGGCGCGCGTAGGCGGCTGCGGCCTGGCCCGTACTGACCTCGACGTCAGCGGCCACGAGCTGCGTGGCCACGTCGCCGGGCGCGGCGTCCCGAGCCGCGGTCAGCGCTGCCATCGGGTCGACGCCGTCGAGACGGCGCATCAGTTCGACCTGAGCGAGCAACGCCTTGGCCTCGTCGTCGGCAGGGTTCTGCTTGAGGGCCGCCTCAAGGCCGGCCGCGGCGTCATCGAACGAGCCGGTCTCGATGGCGTCGTAGGCGGCCTGCAGGTGCGGCGGCAGCGGCGGCTCCTCGGGCTCCTCGGGGGTCTCCGGCTGCTCCTCGACGCTGATCGTACCGGTCACACCGTTCTCGCCGGCCACGCGCAGCAGCTCGTCGAGGACGGCCTGGATCTGCTCGGCGGGGTGGTCACCCTGGAACAGCGGCAGCGGCTGACCCTTGATCATCGCGAACGTGGTGGGCAACGCCTGCGCCCCGACCGCCTGCGCGATCTGCGGGTTCGCGTCCGCGTCCACACGCGCGAGCTGGAACTTCCCGCCGGCACCGGCAGCGAGCTGCTGCAGGGTCGCCGACAGCTGCGTGCTCGCCGCCGATCGCGAGGAGTACAGGTCCACGACCACCGGCACCGTCATCGAGGTGGTGACCGCCTGCTGGAAGGTCTCCGCCGTGATCTCCACGACGACACCCTGCGGAGCTGCCGCGTCACCTCCCCCCGGCGTCGGAGCGGGCTTGGACAGCGCCGAGAGATCGACGGCGCCGCGCAGGTTGAAGCCGGAAGGAGGCTGGGTCATCACTGTCCTCGTGTGAGAGCTACTCGGTGGTGACGGTGTCGAGCACGCGTTCAGCGCCGAGCACCTGGATCTGGGCGTCGTCTGCGTCCGGTGGGATGTAGAACGCGACGCTCATATAGTAGGTAGCGGTCACGGAGGTCTCGACGTCGATGCCGTCGTCCTCGCCCGCGAGTGCCGCGATCTCGCCGCCCACGGTCATCTCGGAGTCATCGATCGTGCGCTCGTAGGTCTGGTCGGAACGCAAGGCGCCGATGACGATCGCGCCGCCGTCGGAGGTCTCGAGTGCGACCGGGTCGAACTGCCGGAGCTGGAAGGTCTCCGTGTACTCGCCCGCGTCCTCCACCGATTCGCTGATCGCCTCGCGATCCTCGGTCACATAGGTGCGGAAGATGTCCTCGGCGAAAGCGTCGGCGACGTCGCTGTCGTCACCGTTCTCGAGCAGGTCGGCGTACCCCTCGATCGCCTGCTGTGGGCTCAGAACGAGGCCGTCGGCGTCAGGGGCCACCTCGGGGCTCCCCTCGGCGGGGATCGCCGTGGCCGGGGTGGTCACCTCGGGCAGCAGCCTCACCCAGGCGAAGAGGTGGTAGTCCTCGCGCGGGTCGTCCTGCTCCAGCCCCAGCAGCAGCGGCGTGTTCATGCCGTCGGCGATGGTCGTGAACACGAACACCCGCTTGGGCCACTCGTCCTCGTTGCTCACCACCACGACCTGAGGGTCCGTGGTCAGCTGCTGGAACGTCGTAGCGTTGTCCGAGTCGGCAGTCGCCGCGGCGAGCCGGTACTCGGCCTTCCGCGTGTGCATCGCAGGCCCGTCGATACGGGGTCGGATCTCGTTGACAGTCCCTGCCTCGTCACCCGCCTCGATCGCGGCACCGATCGCATCGAGCATCCGGTCGATGCGGGGTTCGTCGAGCGCCGGCTGCGGCCCCTCGGGAGCCTGCTCCGCCTCGACCTCGGGCACCGGGATCGCACAGCCTGCGAGCACGGCGGTGGTTGCCGCGGCGAGAGCGCCGGCGCGCAGGAGACGGTCACGAAGACTGCGGCTCATCGGTCACCCTCCTTCGGCTCGGTCTCGGCATCGGAGCCCATCCCCCAGGTCTGACGCCAGGAGGCGCCCCACTCCTGCGGGCCGTTCTCCTCCTCCTCGGGTCCGGACGCGGCGGTCGGCGACGGATCGACCGCCTCGGTCTGCCCATCGGGCTCGACCACCGGTTCGGTCGGGTCCGGAGCTTGTTCGGCCCCGGCGGCCGTGCTCGGTACGTCCTTGCGACCGGCGCGGCGGCGCCACCACGGCTCACGCGAGGACGTCTCCACGCCCGACGGCGCGGCCTCCTCCGTGGTGTTATCGCCGTGGTCGGTGGCCGGCTCCTCAGGGAGCTCCAGCCCCGCGGGCGTGGTGCGCTCGCCTTCGTGCAGAAGCGGGCTCACTGCACCGCCCCTCACCCAGGCGTCGAGCTCACCGGCGCGGTCATCGGCGCTCTCAGGGCCCTCGGCCGGTGTCGCGGGCTCTGCCGGACTCTCGGCCGAGGTCGCTGCCTCAGCCGGCACCACCGGGATCGTCTCGGTCTCACCCTCGCCCGAACCGCTGCGCTTCTCGGGTCGTGAGCCACGCCGTCGGGCCTCCTCGGCGAGGCGGATCTCGCGGCGGGTCAGCGGCCGATCACCCTCGGGGGTGATCGCGACCGGGGCCTCGGCAGGTGCCGCGGCCGCAGCGGCCGCAGCGCGGCGCGAGCGCCGCTTCTCGGCGTCGGTGAGCAGCTGCAGGATCAGCAGTCCGAGGCCGAGGACGAAGAAGACGCTGCCGAGGATGACCCCCGGCTGCACGAATGGCGTCTCGACCTCGCGGTCCCACGTGAGCTCGATCCGCGGCGCCGGCTCTGTGCCGTCGGTCGCGACGAGCATCACCCAGCGGCCGGGGATCGCTGTCCAGGAGTACTCCAGCTCGCCTGTGCCGGTCAGCTCTTCCACCCACAGGTCCGAACCACTCGGGTTGGGCACGGTGTCGGCGGGAGTCTCCTCGTCGGCGGGCGTCTCGCTCTCGGTTGCCTCGTCAGTCGGGTCCTCGGTCACCTCGTCGGTGGCCTCGTCCGTCGCCTCGGTCTCGCCGGCGCTGGGGTCCTCGGTCGGCTCCTCGGTTGCGGCGTCGCGGGAGTCGGTGTACGAGAGCGTCTCCCAGTCGGTCAGCCCGCTGACCTCCCAGTACGGGGCGTCGCCGATCCAGGCGCGCACGTCGCTCTCGCGGGCCATCGCCATGACGATCGGACTCTCGGCGCTCGCGCCGACGATCCGGACGTCCACGTCGTCGTCGACGGCGTTGAGCACCCCAGGGGCCGTGATCACCAGAGGAACATCAGGGGTCGCCGGCAGCGTCAGCGTCACCCGGTCATCGGGTCGCCAGATCGTGCCGGAGGCGATGGCTGCCCCGATCGTGCCCAGTCCGAGCACGATGAGCACGATCGCGAAGATCCGTCTCACCACGTGCTGATTCTTCCCTGCTGTCGGTGTGGTCAGCGGTTGCGCTGGCCGCCGACTAGGGTACGTGACCGTTCTGTGACTTTCGCGTCCGAACGGCCCCTCGCGGCATCGGATCGTGTGACCCCGGCTACTCTGAGGGCGCTTTTCCCATGGATTCACCGACACATGTAGGAGCACGACGTGGCTGACGAGACCGCCCAGTTCCCGGTGGTGATGCGCGGTTACGACCGTGCCCAGGTCGACCAGAAGCTGCACGAGCTTGAGCGGCGGGCCGAGGAGGCACGCGCTGCTGCGAGCACCTCAGCGGCCGCTGAGAAGCGGCTCGCAGCCGAGCTTGCCGAGGTCAAGGACAAGCTCGCCGAGGTGGAGTCCCCGAGCTACACCGGCCTCGGGGTGCGCGTCGAGCAGCTGTTGCGCTCGGCGGAGGAGCAGTCGGCCGATGTCGTGGCGCAGGCCAACTCCCAAGCCGCCGATGCCACCGCGAGCGCCCGCGAGGAAGCCGCGGCACTGACCGAATGGGCCGAGCGTGAGGCTGCCGAGATCCTGCGCCGGGCTCGCGCGCAGGCCGAGGAGATCGGAACCGCGGCGAAGCGCGACGCCGATGGTCATCTCACCGACGCCCGCCGCCGCGCGGAGGAGTTCGTCGGGTCCGCCGAGCGTGAGGCCGCCCGGATCCACAGCACCGAGGCCGCTACCCGCGCGGAGAAGGTCGCCGGGCTCGAGCGGCTCCTGGGTGGCCTGCGGGCTACCACCGAGCGTGAGATCGGTGAGCAGCGGGTCGCGGCCGAGCGCGAGGCACGCACCCTGCTCACGCAGGCACAGGAGCAGGCGGAGGAGATCGTCACCTCGGCGCGGACGACCGCGACCGAACTGGTCCGCAATGCCACGGTCGAAGCCGATGGCGTCAAGGCCGAGGCGATGCGCCTCAAGGAGGACACCGAACTCGAGCTCGTGCGCGCACGTGAGGACTCCGAGCGGGACGCCACCGAGCGCCATGCGCTCGCGAAGGCCGAGGTCGACAACGTGCTGAGCGAGGCCGCCAAGCACGCCCAGGACGCTGAGGGACGCCTCGCGACCGCGCTCTCTGCCGCTGAGAAGGTCCGGGCCGAGGCCGAGCGCGAGGCCGACGGGTTGCTCGATGAGGCCCGGACCAAGGCTGAGTCGCTGATCGACGAGGGCCGCGCGCGCGCCGAGAAGGAGCGCGCCGAGGTTGCCGCGCAGATCGAAGCCGACCGCGCCACGGCGCAGGGACAGCTCGACGACCTCCACCACCAGCGCGAGGGGATCAGCGCCTATCTCGACGAGCTGCGTTCGATGCTCGGCTCGATGTCCGGCGCCGCGAGTGCGGCGCTCGGGTTGACTCCGCCGACCGGACCCTCAGCGGACCCTGCACCCGAGCCGCAGCCCGAGCACCCGACGCCCGAGGGGCAGCCGGCACCAGATCCTGAGCCAGTTCCGGAACCCGAGGCGACGGCCCAGGGCGAGGCGAGCACCGCCGTCGGCGATGACGAGGACGGCTCCGCGACCGAGGAGCAGCCGGAGAGCCCGGCTGATGACACGGTGATCATCCCGCCGGTGCGGAACGAGTGAGGTCCGCCGGCGCGTGACGGAGGGCACGGACTGGGCGCGGCAGCGCACCGAGGCGGCGAAGGAGCAGGAGCGGCGCCTGCACGCACGGCACGAGGTCGAGCACGCCAAGGCGCGCGCGATCCTGGCCGAGTTCGTCGAGGTGGCACGGGAGCGGCTGCCCACCGAACGGCTGATGGTCAAGGGATACGGCGGCCGGGGCAGCGCGCGCAGTGATATCGAGGGCTGGTACCTGCGGATCGACAAGACCGTGGGGCTCGGCACCGGCGGATCGTTCTACGTGCTGACCGCGCCGCTGAGCATCCTCGACCGCGTCCGCGGCGTCACGCTCACGCCCACGCCTCCCCCGCTCGTGATCGGGGCCGGCGGCAAGGACGGCGACTCGATCGAGCTCGTCGCAGCGCTGGAACGCCTGCTGCCGGGTTGGCGCAGCTGACCTTCAGGCGGTCGCGCGGGCGTAGAGGTCGGCGAGGGCAGCGGCCACGGCGTCGGGTTGCTCGAGCGCGGCGAGGTGCCCGGAGCCGGCGACCTCGGTGACCTCGACGCCGAGCGCCCGCGCCATCGCTGCAGCATCCGTGGCGGACATCAGCGTGTCCTCGGCACCGCGCAGCACGAGCGCGGGCACCGTGTCCGGGAGCGCCTGGAGCGCGTGAAGCCGGTCGGGCCGCTCGGCCATCGACCGCTGTGCCCACACGAGTCCGGCCAGCGGTGCGTTACGTAACTGCTCACGCAGCTCATCGACCATCTCGACGGCGAGGCGAGAGTTGCGCGTCGCCTCACCCAGGAGTCCCTCGAGCATCGGGACGGCCACCTCGCGCTCACCTCGTTCGACCGCCGTGACCATCTCGAGACGCTTCGCGCGGGCGGGCTCCGGGTCGGCGCTCGCCTTGGTGCTGAGCAACCCGATCCCGGCGAGCAGCTCGGGCGCCTGCTCGGCGATCGCCATGACGAGGTAGCCACCCATCGACAGGCCCGCGACCACGGCACGATCGACACCGAGCCCACGGATGCCGTCGACCACCTGCGCCGCCACGTGGTCGAGGCCCGGCTCGCCGGCGGGGGTGCCGCCGAAGCCGGGGGCATCGACCAGAACCACCGG
>NZ_JBMDXJ010000430.1:0-8196 GCF_048594945.1 Pseudactinotalea sp.
GGTTGGTCCCGCCGGCGATCCAGGGAAGCGCCACCACGTACATGAAGGCCATGAGCAGCGTGCCGCCGATCGCGGCGATCCGGAGGCCGGCGCCGGCGATCATCGCGACGCCGATGCCCAGCAGGCCGAGCATGAAGATGACGTCGCCGACCGGATTGGCGAAGGCGGTCTGGAAGAAGTTCGCCAACGGCTGGGCCGGGTCGAGGTTGTTGAGGTAGCCCTGCGCGGGCGTGCCGCCGTTGATCCAAGCCCGCTCGGCGGGAGTGCTGAAGCCCAGACCGAACGTCTTGTCGAGGAACGGCCAGAGGAAGAAGAAGCCGATGATGATCCGAGCGACCGCAAGCACCTTGCGGGCGAGCGGGCTCGTGACGATCGACTCCTGGGTGACGACCGCGCTGGCGGCGGTCGGGGCCTGGGCTGCGTGGTCGCGGGTGGTGGTCATTGCTCTGTCCTCTACGGGAGTGGGTGGAGTGGTCGAGCGCTCATGAGAATTGTTTCGCCGCAGATGCCTTCGAATCAGGGACGGAGGTCCTGACTTCTGCGGGATCACCCGGGACCGAGGTCCCGGGCTGGCAGACTCGGGCCGTGGCGGAGACCGGGGTCGTGGTGCTGGCAGGAACACCGATCGGCGACGCCGAAGACGCGCCGCCGAGGCTGCTGCGGCTGCTGGCCGAGGCAGACGTGGTCGCTGCCGAGGACACACGCCGGCTGCGGGCGCTCGCAACCCGGCTGGGCGTGACGATCGGCGGCCGGGTCACGAGCTATCACGAGCACAACGAGGCGGCTCGCGCCGCTGAGCTGGTCGAGGCAGCGGCGGCCGGCGCCACCGTGCTGGTCGTCACGGACGCCGGCATGCCCGGCGTCTCCGACCCCGGGTACCGCGTGGTTCGCTCTGCGGTCGAGGCCGGTGTGCGGACGACGGCGGTGCCCGGGCCGAGCGCCGTGCTCGCCTCACTCGCTCTCTCGGGTCTGCCCACGGACCGGTTCTGCTTCGAAGGGTTCCTTCCGCGCAAAGCCGGGGAACGCCGTCGGGCACTCGCCGAGCTAGGCACCGAACCACGCACCATGGTGTTCTTCGAGGCGACCCACCGGATCGCCGAGACCCTCACGGCGATGGCGGAGGCGTTCGGCGCCGACCGGGACGCCGCAGTGTGCCGCGAGCTGACCAAGACGTACGAAGAGGTCAAGCGAGGCGGCCTGGCCGAGCTGGCAGCGTGGGCCGCCGACGGCGTGCGGGGCGAGATCACCGTGGTCGTCGCCGGGATGGTGCCCGAGCCTGCCACGGCCGCCGACCACGTGGGTGAGGTGCTCACGCTCGTCGCCTCAGGACATCGCCTCAAGGAAGCGGCCACCACGGTCGCCGAGCGTTCTGGTGTCAGCCGCCGCGAGCTCTATCAGGCCGCCTTGGCGGCCCGGGACCAGAGCGCGGGTTATCGTGACGCGAGCTCGTCGAGCTCGTCGAAGGAGGCTGACTGATGGCGCTCGACCGCAAGTTCCTGACCACCGTGGCGACGATCGTGGGGACCGCGGCCCCCGTCGTCGCGAAGTACCTGAAGGAGCACCCCGAGATCGGGCAGAGCGTCCAGGACGCGGTGACCAAGCTGCTCGCCAAGCGCATGAGCGGACCGGCCGGGATGCTCGCGACGATCAGTGCGCTGCGTGAGCAGGTCACGTACCTCACGGACAGTGCCGATGACGACGCCGAGGCGGCACGGGCCCAGCAGTGGGCACGTCGACTGGACAACCTGCAGCACGCCACCGAGCTGCTGCACGACGGCGCCTCCCGCCGCGAGAAGAAGGCGGTCAAGGAGAAGCTGATGACGGTGCGCGGCGAGATCCTCGCGGCCTTCATCGCCGAGAAGGCCGAGGACTCCGGGCCGCGTCAGATCGGGCGCTGACGGCCTGGGCAGAGGTACCCGTCGCGGAGCGCGCGGAACCTCGATCGCAGCCAGTAGTCTCCCGCCGTGATCATTTGGCGTGGCTTCGGCTTCCTGGCAGTCCTCATCGGCGCGGTTGGAGCTCTCATCGGCTTCGGCCTCAGCTCGGCAGTGGCCGCGGAGGGCGAGATCAACGGCTTGATGCTCGGGCTCGGGCTGCTGCTCGGTGCGGCCGGCATCTTTGCACTCGGCTGGTGGCTCAATGTCATCAACCCGGCGAAGAAGGCCGAGACCTGGACCGAGCAGCGGCGCGCAGAATTGAACTTCGCCATCGCGAACGGCCAGTTCCAGGCCGTTCCCGGGGTTGCTCCCTCCTCGCAGGAGCAGGCACAGGCTCAGGCCGACGCCATGCTCGCGCAGGAATCTGTCACGGTCGGCAAGCGCCTCCGCAACATCCACACGCTGTTCTGGATCCCGATGCAGTGGATCGGTGTGGTCCTCGCGATCATCGCCGTGCTGGTGGCGATCACCGTCTGAGTTCTGCTCAGCGGTCGGAAGTCTCCAGCCGCACGCCGCCCGAGGCCATCTCCTCGCGCGCGGCCTGACCCTGCTCGGGCGTCACCGGCACGGTCAGGTCGGTCAACACCCGGGTGACCAGCCCGAGGCGCGCGGCGTCGAGCGCGGTCTGCTTGACGCAGTGCGACTCGGCGATGCCGACCACGTCGACGCTGACGATCGCATGCTTCGCGAGCAGGTCGGCGAGCGGTCGGCCGGCCACGTCGACGCCCTCGAAACCTGAGTAGGCGGCCTCGTAGCGGCCCTTCTTCACCGAGTGGTCCGGTGCCAGGTCGGCGAGCGCGGGGTGCAGCTCGGCCTCGTCGGTCCCGGCCACGCCGTGCGGCGGCCAGGTGTCCACGAAGTCCGGCTCGTCACTGAAGTGAGTGCCCGGGTCGATGTGCCAGTCCTGGGTGGTGATGACGGTGTCGTAGTCGTCTCGGTGGGTCGCCGCGAAGGCGGCGACTCGGGCGGCGACGGCGTTGCCTCCCTCGACCGCGAGGGCGCCACCCTCGCAGAAGGTCGGCTGGACGTCGACGACGACGAGGGCCCGGTGGGTCTGCGGGCGGTGGTGGCTCATGGGTCGCCTCTCCGGTTTGGGTCCTACGGTGCGGGCAAGGTGCCACCGAGCGTATGACGCAATGCGGGCAGGTAGCCTTCACACCCATGGAGTTCCGCCGGATCAACGGCCTGCCGCCGTACGTGTTCACCATCATCGACGGGCTCAAGCTGGAGGCCCGTCGAGCCGGGCGGGACGTCATCGACCTCGGGTTCGGAAACCCCGACCTGCCCAGCCCGCAGATCGCCGTCGACAAGCTCGCGGAGGCTGCTCACAACACGCGCAACCACCGCTACTCCTCCTCGCGCGGGATCCCGAACCTGCGCCTCGCGGTGGCGAACCACTACCAGCGGCGGTTCGGTGTCACGCTCGATCCCGACCACGAGATCATCTCGACGATCGGCGCCAAGGAGGGCTTCAGCCACCTGATGTGGGTGCTGCTGAGTGCCGGTGACGCGGCGATCGTGCCGACTCCGAGCTACCCGATCCACATCTGGGGTCCGTACTTTGCCGGAGCCGACGCCCGGCAGGTGCCGATCGGCGACGGCACCGACGGCGCCGGCTACATCGACCGCGTCATGGAGGCGTGGGACCTGGGTTGGCCCAAGCCGCGGGTGGTGGTGCTGAGCTTCCCGCACAACCCCACGACCACCACGGTGGAGCTCGCCGATCTGCAACGGCTGGTGGACTGGGCGCGTGAGCGTGAGGTGGCGCTCGTGCACGACCTCGCGTATGCGGACATGTGCTTCGACGGCTGGCAGCCACCGTCGATCATGCAGTGCGAGGGGGCAGGCGAGGTGGCGGTCGAGCTGTACTCGATGACCAAGTCGTTCTCGATGGCGGGCTGGCGGGTGGCGTTCATGGTCGGCCGCCGCGACGTGATCAAGGCGCTCACGCAGCTGAAGTCCTACCTCGACTACGGCACCTTCCAGCCGATCCAGATCGCCGCGACGGTGACGCTGAACGAAGCGACCGAGTACCCGGCAGAGCTCTCGTCGATCTACGAGTCGCGGCGCAACGCGCTCTACGACGGGTTGCAGCGGATCGGCTGGGACATCCTCAAGCCGAAGGGCACGATGTTCGCGTGGGCGCGCATCCCCGAGGCGTACGAGGAGATGGACTCGATCGAATTCGCGACGCACGTGGTCAACGAGTGCGACGTGGCGGTCTCGCCTGGCGTCGGCTTCGGGCCGGGCGGCGAGCGGTTCGTGCGGTTCGCGCTGATCGAGAACGAGCAGCGGATCACGCAGGCGGTCCGCAACCTCAAGCGCGGCCTCACCCGACTGTCATGAGCGCGATCCGCACCCACGCTGCTCCATGGTGGACAGGGTGACGGCCCTCGCGCCTCGCCGGATCGGGGCACGGACCTTCGACTTCGCCCGGCGCACTGCAGTGATGGCAGTGGTCAACCGCACCCCGGACTCCTTCTTCGACCACGGCGCCACGTTCGCGCTCGAGGCCGCTGTGGCGCAGGCGCAGCGTGCGGTGGCGGAGGGCGCGGACTGGGTCGACATCGGCGGACTGCCGTTCTCGCCGGACACCCCGGATGTGTCCGTCGCGGAGGAGGTCGACCGGGTGCTCCCGGTGGTCGAGGCGATCCGGGCTGTCTCCGATGTGGTGATCTCGGTGGACACCTACCGCCCCGAGGTGGCGCAGGCCGTGCTCGATGGTGGTGCTGACGTCATCAACGACGTCATGGGTCTGCGGGTGGCCGGGCTGGCTGAGGTGGTGGCGAGTTCCGGCGCCACGATCGTGATCGCTCATTCGGTGGGGGAGCCGCATCGGCACCACCGGCGCCCGCAGTACCAGGACGTGGTGGCCGAGGTAGTGGCGTACCTGATCGAACGAGTGGAGTACGCACGGTCGCTCGGGATCGCCGAGGACCGGATCGTGATCGACCCCGGCCACGACCTCAACAAGAACACCCTGCACACGTTGGAGATCACCCGGCGGCTGCATGAGGTGGCCGCGATCGGGCTGCCGATGCTGGTGGCGCTGTCGAACAAGGACTTCGTGGGCGAGAGCATCGACCGGCCCCAGGGGGAGCGGTTGTACGGCACGCTCGCCGCCACGGCGCTGTGCGTGCAGGCGGGCGCCCGGATCGTGCGGGCGCACCAGGTGCGGGAGACCGTGGACGTGGTGCGCATGACCGAGGCCGTGCTGGGCCTGCGTGAGCCGGCGTACCTGAAGCACAACATCGATGCGGAGACCGACTGATGTTCTCCGAGCAGCAGCTGTCCGATCACTACGCGCTCCCGGATCGCTCGGTGCCGCACCTGCGGGTCAACTTCGTCTCGAGCCTCGACGGCGCCGCCTGGCACGACGGCGGCTCCGGCCCGCTGAACGACGAGTGGGACCAGCAGGTGTTCGCCTACCTGCGGCGACTGGCCGACGTCGTGATGGTGGGAGCCGGCACCATCCGTGTCGAGGGCTATGGCGGGCTCCGGCTCGACGAGGACGCTCAGCGGTGGCGCACCGAGAACGGGCTGCCGCCGCACCCGCCGCTCGCGATCGTGTCCCACGCGCTCGACCTCGACCCCCGGAGCACGGTGTTCACCGACGCCCCCGTGCGACCGCTCGTGCTGACGCATGCCGGCGCGCCGCGCGACCGGCTCGACGCGCTCGCGGAGGTCGCCGACCTGCTCGTGCACGGCGAGGATGCGGTCGACCTCGTGGCTGCTCGTGCGGACCTGGCCGAGCGCGGGCTGGCGCAGGTCCTCTGCGAGGGTGGACCCACGCTGTTCGGCTCCCTCATCGCCGCGGACGCGGTGGACGAGCTCGACCTCACCCTCAGCCCGGTGCTGGAGTCCGGTGCCGCCGGGCGGATCGCCCACGGGCCGCAGCGCACGCTGCCGATGCGCCTGCAGCACGCCCTCCCGGGCGGCCCGATGCTGTTCCTGCGCTACCTCCGCGCGCCGGGCTGACCGCCGACAGCTCAGCTGCAGCTCCGTCCAACGCTCAGCTCAGCGCCTGGCCCCATGCGCCGAAGCCCGCCCTCCGTCGAACAGGGGTGCGCCCGGATACACGCCTCATACCGGGCAGAACCTCCTGCTCGCCGGGTGCAACCGGGCAGAACCTCCTGCTCGCCGGGCGTGGCGAGTCACCGAACTCGGCGGCGCCGGTCGTGGTACTGCGACGTGGCGAGGCCCCGTTCCCTCGGTAGGCTCGGCGCATCATGACCGCACCTGCTCAGCCTGGAGCGCCCGAGCGTCCCAGCTACTACATCACCACGGCCATCGCGTACCCGAACGGCGCCCCGCACATGGGCACCGCGTACGAGTACATCACCACCGATGTGCTGGCGCGCTTCAAGCGCCTCGACGGCTACGACGTCCGGCATCTCACCGGCACGGACGAGCACGGCATCAAGATGATGCAGGCCGCGGAGCGGCTGGGGCTGACGCCCGCCGAGTTCGCGCGCGGGAACTCCGACAACTTCGAGGCGATGCAGCGCGGCCTCGGCATCGACTTCGACCGCTTCATCCGCACCACCGACGCCGACCACATCGAGGCGAGCCAGGCGATCTGGCGTGCGATGGAGGCGAACGGCGACATCTATCTCGGCTCCTACTCGGGGTGGTACTCGGTGCGTGACGAGGCGTACTACACCGAGGATGAGACCGAGGTGACGCCCGAGGGTACGAGGGTCGCGACGTCGTCGGGCACCGACGTCACCTGGACCGAGGAGCCGAGCTACTTCTTCAAGCTCTCGGAGTACGCGGACAAGCTGCTCGCGCTGTACGAGGAGCGGCCCGAGTTCATCGGGCCGGACTTCCGGCGCAACGAGATGACCCAGTTCGTCAAGCAGGGGTTGCGGGACCTCTCGATCTCGCGGTCGACGTTCGACTGGGGCGTCCCGGTCCCGGGCGACCCGGCACACGTGATGTACGTGTGGGTGGACGCGCTGACGAACTACATCACCGGCATCGGTTATCCCGATGTGGAGTCGGAGTCGTTCCGCCGCTACTGGCCCGCCGACGTGCACATCATCGGCAAGGACATCACCCGGTTCCACACGCTCTTCTGGCCGGCGTTCCTCATGAGCGCGGGCATCGAGCTGCCTAAGCGGGTGTTCATCCACGGGTTCCTGTATGACAAGGGCAAGAAGCTCTCCAAGTCCGACGGCGGCTTCGTGGACCCGCTCGCCTTCGCCGAGCAGTACGGCCTCGACCAGATGCGGTACTTCCTGTGCCGGGAGTTCACGTACGGTCAGGATGGCTCCTACAGCCACGAGGCCGTGGTGACCCGCATCAACGCCGACCTCGCCAACGAGCTGGGCAATCTCGCTCAGCGTTCGCTGAGCATGGTGGCCAAGAATCTCGACGGCGTGGTCCCCACCCCGGGCGAGTACACCGAGGATGATCACGCGCTGCTCGGGCGGTTGGAGCGGCTGCTGCCGGCCGCGCGCGAGCACATCGATGCGCAGCAGATCAGCGCGTATCTCGAGGAGCTCTGGTCGGTGCTCGGGGAGACCAACCGGTACTTCTCGGCCCAGGAGCCGTGGGTGCTCCGCAGAGAGGACCCGGCGCGGATGGCCACGGTGCTGTCGGTGACGCTCGAGGTGGTCCGCGTGGTCGCGACGCTCGTGCAGCCGGTGATGCCGACCTCGGCCGGACGCCTGCTCGCGCTGCTCGGGCTGCCGGAGCGCGTCGAGTTCGCTGAGCTGGCGACCCCGCTGACCCCGGGTAGCCCGCTCCCCGCCCCGACCGGCGTCTTCCCGCGCCTCGACCCCTAGACCGCTTTCAACGACAAATCGACCCCGGGTCGATTTGTCGTTGAAACCAGACAGGCGACGGGAGAGGGAGCATGGGCCGCAGGCGAGGTGAGTGGCCGGCTGAGCCGGAGCCGTTGCCGGCACCGGTGATCGACAACCACACGCACCTGGAGTCGATCTCGGACGTGCTTGACGACGGCGTCCCCGACCCGGGTGTGGCCGGTCACCTGGAGCGAGGGGCGGCTGCCGGTGTCGAGGCGGTGGTGCAGATCGGCTGCGACCTGGACACGGCGGAGGTGAGCGTGCGCTGGGCGCACGAGTACCCGAGCATGGTGGCGGGGGTGGCGATCCACCCGAACGAGGCGGTGCTGCACGCGGGCGTGCGCGAGGTCGCCCCCGACGGCCTGGAGCCGGCGCCGGCGCCGCGGCACGAGACCTTGCTCGAGGACGCGATCGCCCGCATCGCTGAGCTGGCCCGCGACCCGCGGGTG